>JACMKO010000268.1 GCA_014380065.1 Leptolyngbya sp. ES-bin-22
CACCTTCCACACCCCTGAATCTGTGAAAGCTCAAATCTGTCAGCCTGCGCCTCAGTCTGGTGTTTCGTTCGTCAGCGGTTTTGCCAGCCTCAGCGTTGTTGCGGGGCTACTCGCGATCGTGCTGCCCGTACCTGCGATCGCCGCTAACGACTACGAGCGCTGCACATCAGACCTACTCGGTGCCAAGATCACGACCGAAGAAGCCGCATCTGCCTGTTCCAGAGCCTTTCTACCACGTGATTTATCAAGCTGTGTCAGTCAACTCAGCGGGAACACCTTCGCTGCTGCTGATGCCCTCACTGCCTGCCGTCAGGTGAGACGACCGAGGGACATGGCGACTTGCGTCGTCGATATTCGCCGCGAAATTGGCGATAGCACTGCGGCTGAAGTACTCGACAGTTGCCGTCGTAGTTTGTTACCCAGGCGCTATTCTGACTGTGTGGTTGGGCTGAACAAAGCTGCCAAAGTACCGCCAACGAAAGCGCTAGACTCTTGTGTCGATGCCAGCTACTTCCCACGCGAGGTTGACCCAACGTTCTTGCCGTTTACGCCATCGGGTGGTGTTAGCGTTACTCCAATGCAGCCTGCAACGCCACAAACTAGCCCAATGCTTGAACCGGCTAACCCAGCACCAGCCTCTCCTGCACCGACTGCTCCGGCACAGCCGATTCCTCAACTGTATTAGAGGTTGTTTGAAAAGTGTCTGGCAGTTAAAACCGCGACTACATCAACAAAGTCCGCCGACGCGGACTACCGAAACTCGAGGGCTTCATAACCTGCGGAGGCAGGGTAAAGCCCTTCGGGCATGGCTCCGCTAGTGTCCGTGTAGCTGCGTAAAGCCGTTGGCATTCAAGAAACGCGCAGCGTCTCCGTTGGCGAAGCCTTCTCCGAAAGGAGTAGGAGTATTCAGTCGCCAATGCTACAAAAATATGGACTTTTAAAACGTCCTCTAGGTAGCCGCCATCAAATAATTGTAAGAAAGGGCTTGGAGCGACGTTCCAGGTACCTTTCAACGTTGCAAGACTGCTCTCATTCGCTACCCCTTTCTCCTTGAAAGAGATCAAGGGGATACGGTTTTGAGCCTACTCTGCAAGAAGCAACCCTATGGCTATGGTAAAACTATGAGATGTATCCTGATTGCATCGGCGTACTTTCCTCACTCATTCATGTTTTTGTAGGTTGCTACGGCTGATGGTGAAATGCGGTTGAGATAGCGGAAAATCCAATATTTGAAAATCGTGTCTAAAATGACTGGAAAGGTCGCAATAAACAGAGAAATAAAGCTTTGATTCGCGGGCAACCCCCAATGTTTAGACAGGCTCTCTAGCAAGACTTCCCAGCCGTGTGGCGAGTGAAAGCCGACAAATGTATCGGTAAATAAAATAATGATGAAAGCTTTAGCGCTATCACTTAAGCCGTAAACTGTGTCATCAATAAAAGATTTGAGTATCGCCACCTCGCGACGATTCATCACTAGCACGATCGCAAAAGCGCCCAGCGAAAACAAGTCAGCAAAGACGTTTTCGATTGCCTCAGCACCCGTATGACTGTATTCCAGCCTAATCTCTTCTGCGCGCTCTTTTAGCTTGCTTTCAATCCGTTCTTCCTGTTCTGCTTTTGTTAACGGCTGGTTGGCTTCACCCGTCGTTTGTTGCTCTCCAATTGCTTCTTCGCTGCTTGACCGATCGCTCTCTACTTCGCTGCTAAGACTAGGAGCTTTGCCCAACAAAAAGTCAAACTCCAGCCGTTCTCTAAATGTTTGCAGCTCTTTCAATGCGGTTTCTTGTAGCTCAAAGTTGAGGAAGGGATTAACGACGCTGGGTGGTCGGAACGCATCAACAACGGGACCAATAAGCACAGTTTTTGAGATCTGCTGTACGAGCAAAGGCAAGGCAATGAGAATCAACAAAAAGCGAATTGATGTTCGCGTTTTTACCTTGTTGCTCCGAAAACTCTGTACTATTTGCTGTTCGGAGTTTGGGTCTAGATCGCGCTTGATGCGTCCGAGCGTACTGGCGATAGTGCGCGGTAGCACGCCTGATTTATCGAAAAGACCTGTATCGTCATCAAGGATTGCGCCCTTTTCGTGGAGTTGATCGATCGTTTGACCATTACTCAAGCGTTGACTACCAGTACTGCTCTTGGCGCTTGCTGTTAGCTGAGGTCTCCCGTTCTGAGTCGTCGGGACGTTACTCGGTTGCTTAACGGGTACGAGTGCCAGGGATTCTGAACGATCGGGCTGATATTTTTCAAGAACGGTATCAATAAACTTAAGTTTTTCTAAAATTACTGCCGATCGCTCTTTGTCGGCTAAAGAAGCAGCACCTTTGCGTGCGTTTCCAGACGCATCAGTCGTGTTGAAAATGAAACGACTGGCTTTAAACTCTGAGAGGCGGAGAGTCGAAATCTTGAGGCATTTTCTCAGCTCTTCTTGAAAGACAGCATTTGAATTAGCACCATATTTATCAGTGGCAGTAGAAATTGGCTTGCCGTCAAAATGCTCATCTTCGATCGCTTGAATCATTAAAGCAGCGGCATAGGCTTGATCAAGCGCCCGCTCTGGCGTTTGTTCGTACCACTGTCTGGCAGCGTAGAGCGACTGCTTCAGCCTTGTCCAAATTGTTGTTTGCATAATACGAAGGGGTGCAGAGTGGCGCTGAATCCTAAGCGCTGATAGGCAAGCTTTGGTAGTCTCAAAAGAAAGCAAGAAGACTTAATTGCACAAACGCTAAAGCCGAGAGCGCTTAGTCATAGTAACAAAATCAGTCGAGGGCAATAAGTGAACAGCGAGCCGATTTGGGTCTTAGGCGCAACACGCAGCGGCAAAACTGCCTACCTGGTCAACCAGTTTCGTACGTGGGTACAATCTGGGTTCGGTCAACACGGCGAACTGGGGAAGCAAAGACGTGGAGATCTGCATCGAGCGACGGAAAAGGCTCCACTCGCTCCCTCTTCACTCCGTGTTTCCGCGCCTTCGCTTCTCTGTTCAGCGACTCCTGAGATGCCGGGAGTACTTGTCTTGGCAGCGATCGGCGATAACAGAATTGAACTGGTCGATCGCCTGACTGCGGCAACTCAGGGTAAGGTTTCGCTGCACTCCACGACTCCACTAGGGTTTTTCCAGTCTGAAGTCATGCTGTTCTGGTCGTTGCTCATTCAACAGCTTGACCTGAAAGCGCAGTTTCCTGTGCGGCTGGCACCCGAAAATGAGCAAGCACTGGCAGCGCAGCTCTGGCGATCGGACCTTGATCGTGCGATCGGACAACAGGCAAGCCTTACCGAAGTGCGCCTGGTACGACGACTGCTGGATTTACTGCAACTCGCCGCCCTGGCTGGTATCCCGCTGGCGGATCTTCCCGTCATGCTGGAGCAGGGACTTGCAGGGCAAAACGATGCGTTGCCTTTCCCGGATGCCGATGTGGGCGAACTGCTGCAACGCTGGCAAGACTGGTGTTTGTCACAGGGGCTGTTGACCTATGGCATTATTGCTGGGCTGTACTGGCAGTGCTTATTGCCAAACCCGACCTATCAGCAACATCTAGCACAGCGCTATCAGATTGTGCTGGCAGATGATGTCGATGAGTATCCCGCGATCGCACGATCGCTCTTTGACGCGTTGCTTGATGCTGGAGCAACCGCAATTTTTACCTACAATCCTGATGGAGCGGTGCGCTTGGGCTTGGGAGCTGATCCTGCTTATCTGGCAGGCTTAGCAGAGCGCTGTCGGGTAGAAATGCTGACCGATCGACCTGTTGATTGCTTGGGCAATACATTGGGCGAGACGATCGTGGGAGTGGTCACAGACCCAGCGTTCTTCGTCAGCCTGCCAGAAGCAATCCAGACAATTCAAACGATATCCCGTGCTCAACTGCTGCACCGCACTGCTGAAGTCATCATTGAAGCGGTGCAAACTCAGCAAGTGCAGCCCAACGAGATTGCAGTCATCGCGCCAGGTGTGGATGCGATCGCCCGCTACAGCCTGACCGAACTGCTTGCCCAACATCAGATTCCCGTCGAATCGCTTAACGATCAGCGACCGTTGACCAGTTCGCCTCTCATTCGTGCGCTACTGACATTGCTGACGTTGATTTATCCCGGCTTGGGGCGTTTAGTCGATCGCGATGCAGTGGCAGAGATGTTGGTGGTGCTGAGCCAGCAGTCAGCAGTCAGCAGTCAGCCGTTAGAACCACCCCTCACTCCTCACCCCTCACCCCTCACCTCTTCACTCATTGA
>JACMKO010000269.1 GCA_014380065.1 Leptolyngbya sp. ES-bin-22
CAAGGCTGAATCATGTGACACTCTCGAACTGAAAAGCGAGAGAAACAGGGAATACAAAGCAAGCCTAAACATTGGAAGGAGTCCTCTCTACCCGACCTTTGACCCCTTATGCCAAAAATGCCTAGCTTTTGCGTCTGTAAGATGCTGCTTATTATTGTTTCTCGATCTACTGCACTAGAATTCCTCAAGCAGCAGAGAAAGCAACATACAGTTGGAACGAGCGATCGCAGTCCGATCGCCACTCTTGCAGCTTCTAACACTAACTTGTGCGATCGGTTTCTACCTCTTACCGTTAGCCCCGAAGAATCTATCATTTTGGAGTTTGTCACCTTTTGGGCATCCTGCCCGTAGCACATTCGCCAATAGCATCCGTTGCTACTTAAATCCCCCAGAGCAGTGGTTAAACTCAAGACGGGATGCCTAAAGAGCTAAACATCTAGAAATCGTCTTCAAACTTAAGTCAAAGAATAAACCGCATGGAAACCAAGCTTATTTTGACCGAGAAAGATATCAAACGAGCGATCGAAGAATACTTAATAGGCACGAGTCAGGGCAAAGCCAAATCGATCCGACTGAAGCAGGGCAACGGTAATACCGTTTCGGCTGATCCTAGCGAATATTCTACTTTTTACATAGAAGTTGAGTTGGAAGTTGAGGGAGAAGGTATCAAGTAATTGATCTTCGGCGTTTGGAGCAATGGAACAGAAGATACACTCAAGGCTATGAAGCTTACCCTACACAACTCTCGAATAGCCAACCTGAGAAGCAAAATTCACTGTTCACAGCAAATACACCCTCAAGCACTCCCGACCTTCTAGGGTGGGATTAAGGACTCAGTCGTCTGCTCACTCAAAAACTGATGTACCTGACTGATGATGATGGCTCCCTCCCCTACTGCTGAAGCAACCCGCTTCACAGACCCGGAACGCACATCGCCTGCCGCAAAAATTCCTGGAACACTGGTTTCTAAGACCATTGGGTGTCGTTCTAACGTCCAGTCTTGGCGATCGATCAGCTGAATGCCCGTACAAATAAAGCCCTTCTCATCCAGCGTCAGGCAATCTTGTAACCACCCGGTGTTGGGAACAGCACCAATCATCAGAAACACATGGCGAATCTCCTGCGTTTCGGTTGTGTTAGTGCGGCGGTTTTGCCAGGTTACTTGTTCTAGATGGCGATCGCCCTGCAAGTCGGTGATTTCGGTCTGGGTGTGCAGTGTGATCCGCTCTGAGGCAGTAATGCGGTTGACCAGGTAATCCGACATCGTTGCTTTTAGATCATCACCCCGTACCAGCAGATGCACGTGACTGGCATGACGCGACAGAAACACTGCCGCCTGTCCAGCTGAGTTGCCGCCGCCCACCACAATCACTGTCTCGTTCTGGCAGAACCCACCCTCCATTGCGGTTGCCGCATAGTACACACCTGCGTTGTCAAACGGATGCTCAAAATTGAGCTTGCGGTAGCGCGCACCAGACGCGATGACGACTGCTCTGGTGTGAATTTGGGTGTGATTGTCCAGTGTCAGGATAAAGGGATGGCTCTCGCAATCAATGTTGTTAACTAAAAAGGGCAGTGCGATCGTTGCCCCAAACTTCTGTGCCTGCACCTGCGCCCTCCCCGCCAGCGCCTGTCCAGAAATGCCAGTGGGAAACCCCAGGTAGTTTTCAATCTTTGAGCTAGTGCCCGCCTGTCCGCCTGGTGCTTCGGCTTCGATCAACACCGTATCTAACGCCTCTGACGCGGCATAGACCGCCGCCGAAAGTCCCGCTGGTCCACCACCCACGATCGCCACATCATAAACGTGATCTGGGGGGAGAACCTCCACCAGTCCCAGCCATTGAGCTAATTCCAGGTTAGACGGGTTGTACAGCAGTTGTTCACCCAGGTGGATATACACGACTGGGAGTTGTTCCTCTTTGAGGTCAACGTCGTTCAAAAAAGCGGTTTCCCGGCAGGCAGCGTCATAGCTGAGAACTTCTAGCGGATAGCCGTTGCGTCGCAAAAACCGCTCAATCCGCAGCTTATCCGCAGACTCTTTGGTGGCGATCAGCGTCACAGCGGCTTGCTGATGCGAGATTAAGCCCATGCGTCGCAGAATAAACGCTCGCATGACGGTTTCGCCGATGTCTGGTTCAGCCGCGATAAGTTTACGAAACTGCTGGCGATCAAAGCGCAGAACGCTGCCATCTTCGCCCATGCGACCGCCAACGAGAATTTGGCGGCTGTTGAATAAATCGAGTTCTCCAGTGAATTGATCCTCTCCATGGACGGTGACGACATTCACCCCATTCTGGAGATGCTCATAAATCTCGATATTGCCCTG
>JACMKO010000270.1 GCA_014380065.1 Leptolyngbya sp. ES-bin-22
GAAGGCTGAAGGCTAAAGGATGAAGGCTGAAGGCTGAAGGCTAGGGGCATCTGACAGCGTTTACGTTATTAGCTCACTCTTTCTATTCCCCAGTTCCTCATCCCCTGAAGCGGGACGCACAAGACGACTCCTTCAGCCTACGGACTCGTTTGGATGCGTTTGCTCTGATTCTCGACACTCTAACGCTGCCGTTTGAGGTTTGAAACGGTAGGATGACTAATAGTCAATACAAGGGCTGAGCCTACTACCGCAATGTCTTCGCGAGAACGTTTTAACATTTCTAAGTTAGCCATCGATTACCCCTGGCTCACGCTGGGTTTCTGGCTTGCCGTTTCCGTCGCGGGACTAATGGCGTTCAGTTCACTCAAGTACGCCTTGTTCCCAGATGTCACCTTTCCGGTGGTAGTCGTCAATGCAGCGGCAACCCTAACGACCGCGCTGGAGACGGAAGCAAAGCTGACGCAACCGCTAGAGCAAGCGCTGCGATCGCTCAAACCGGACGGTTTGAGCGGTGTGCGGTCTTCAACCTATCCAGGGCGGGCGATCGTCAGCCTGTCGTTTGAGGTTGGCACCAATTTGGAGCAGTCTGTGAAGCGCGTGGATGCGGTATTGAAGCCACTCAGCTTGCCCAGTGGAGCCACGTACAAGGTCACTCCGATTAACTTGAATGAATCAGCCGTCGCTAGCTACGCCGTTGAGGGCAAGCAGGCACTGTCGCCGTTAGCAACCTTAACGCAGGAACGCATTGCCCCTGCGATCGCGGCAGTGCCCGGTGTGCTCAAAGTCAATCTGCTGGGAGTACCCGCTGGAGTAACGCTTAAAGCGCCGGACACAAAGCCCAAGACAGCAGAGCAAGCGGTGCTAGAAGCTGGCACATCGGCGGTGCGGTTTGGCGGTCGAGAAGCGCTGGCGTTTGAAGTGGTGAAGCGCAGCGAGGCAAATACGCTGGATGTGGTGAAGGCGGTTGACCAGGCAGTGGTGAAACTGCGATCGCAGCTACCAGACGTGCAGCTTAGTTTGGCGGCAACTCAAGCAGACTACATCCACGAGGCAACGGCTTCTACGGTTGATGCGTTGGGACTGGCGATCGTCCTTTCGGTCATTGTCATCTTTCCCTTCCTGTGGAACTGGAAAGCAACGCTGATCTCGGCGCTGGCGATTCCCACCTCGCTGTTGGGCACGTTCATCGTCATGGCAATTTTTGGGTTCAACCTGGAAACAATCACGCTATTGGCGCTGGCATTGGTAGTAGGCATCGTTGTGGATGATGCGATCGTGGATGTCGAAAACATCGCGCGCCATCTGGATGAAGACGGGAAATCGCCCCGGCAAGCGGCGATCGAAGCCACGAATGAAATTGGTTTGACGGTAACTGCCGCTACGTTGACGATCGCGGCGGTGTTTCTGCCCGTTGGCTTGATGCAGGGCGTGATTGGACAATTTTTTCGCCCGTTTGGCATTACAGTTTCGGCGGCGGTCATTATTTCTCTCCTGGTAGCCCGGACGCTCTCTCCCTTACTGGCGGTCTACTGGCTGCGACCACGACAAGACCATGCCACAACACAAGGCTGGTCGGGCTTCGTTCAGGGCTATTGGAAGCTGCTGCAATGGTCTTTGCACCATCGTGGCATTGTCGTCGGTCTGGCGCTGTTGAGCTTCGCGGCAGGAATGGCGCTGATTCCCATTATCCCTAAGGGGTTTATCCCCAAACTCGATCGTGGCGAATTTAACATTACCTACACGGCTCCCCTACCAACGGCTGCTCAAGCTCAAGCCGCGCAGGCTCAAGCGCAAGCAGCCAATGGCGTTAATCCGGCAACACCTCCTCCTGGTGTGGATGCAGCAGCGCTAGCGGCAGCACAGCAGTCACCCCCCTTTAATCCCTTAGCTGATTCGCTGGAGACGGCGAAAACGCTGGAAGCGTTCGTGCTTAAATCGCCGCAGGTAGAAACGGTGTTCACCACTATAGGCACACGGCAGCAGCCCAACAAAGGCACACTTTACGTCAAACTACGCAAAAACCGCACGGTAGATACTGCGGCGCTGCAAGATCAGTTTCGGCAGCAGTTGCCTGTGCTGAAAAATGTGACGACCAGCATTGAGGATATTCAGTTTGTGGATACGGGCGGCGAGAAACCACTTCAGGTGGCGCTTGCAGGGGATGATCCACTGGTTTTGAGCCAAACGGCAAAGACCATTCAGCAGCGCCTTGAAAAACTACCGGGCTTTGCCGATGTCACAACTACCGGGGCTGCAAACACGACGGATCAGATTGTCGAAATCGAGCGGCAGGACTATCGTCGAGTTGCCTACGTCAGCGCTAATTTAGGACAGGATACGGCGCTAGGTGATGCCACCGATCGCGCAGTGGCGATCGCAAACGAAGTCAAACCACCCTCCGTTACCCTCGATTTGGGCGGCGATTCGGCTAGAGTCGGTCAGATCTTTGGCAGCTTTGGCGTGACGTTGGGGCTTTCCGTCATTTCAATCCTGGTCGTGTTGCTCCTCCTCTTTCGGAGCTGGACTGATCCGCTGGTCATTGTGCTCTCTTTGCCGCTGTCGATCGTCGGTGCTCTGCTGGCAGCCCTATTTACCCGCAGCGACTTCGGCATGATTTCCGTCATCGGCATCATTTTTCTGCTGGGCTTAGCCAACAAAAGCGCCATCCTGCTCGTGGACTATATCAATCAGCTTCGTCGCAGCGGACTGTCGCGCACCGATGCCATCCTCAAAGCGGGACCCGTTCGCCTCCGTCCCATTCTGATGACGACTGCTGCTACCATTTTGGGCATGATGCCGATCGCCCTGGGTCTGGGAGCCGGAGCCGAATTGCGCGCACCGATGGCGATCGCCATTATCGGCGGACTCATCACCTCCACCCTCCTGAGCTTAATCGTGGTACCAGTCGTTTATGCGCTGCTTGACGATCTAAACATTCGGTTCAAAAGGATGGGAGGACAACGTAAAGGTTGACGAGGTAGAGAACTGCTTTGAGTATGGAACCACTCTGATTGCAACGTCTTCGCTTCAACAAATGAGCAACTAACAACACTCTTCTAATGCAAGCATTTGTCACCGGTGGAACGGGCTTTATTGGCGCGAACTTAATTCGCTTACTGCTGCAAGAAGGGTATGCGGTGAAGGCGCTGGCACGATCGGGTAGTCGCTTAGACAACTTGCAAGGTCTGAATGTCGAAATCGTCAAAAGTGATCTGAATGATCCTGACCTGTGGCAGCACATCAGCGGGTGTCAATTCCTGTTTCATGCAGCGGCACATTACTCACTGTGGCAGACCGATCGCGAGGCGCTGTATCAGAACAATGTGGTGGGCACGCGAAATATTCTGGCAGCCGCACAGAAAGCAGGGGTTGAGCGCACGGTGTATACCAGCTCTGTCGCGGCGATCGGCGTTGGCAGTGACGGCAAAGCTGTGGATGAAATGCACCAAAGCCCGGTTGAAAAGCTGGTTGGGCACTACAAGAAGTCCAAATATTTAGCAGAGCAGGAAGCCGTTAAAGCCGTTCAGACAGGACAGGACATTGTGATTGTCAATCCCAGCAGCCCGATCGGGTCGTGGGACATCAAACCAACTCCAACAGGGGACATCATCTTGCGCTTTCTCCGTCGCCAGATGCCTGCCTATATCGATACAGGGCTGAACTTTATCCATGTGCAAGATGTGGCGTGGGGTCATCTACTGGCGCTACAGAAGGGCAAAACGGGCGATCGCTACATTCTCGGCAACCAAAACCTCACCCTCAAGCAACTGCTCGATCAGCTTGCTCAGCTTACCGGACAGCCTGCACCCCAGCGTGCGATTCCTGCCTGGATTCCCCTCACCGTCGCCTGGATCGACGAGCAACTTTTGGCACCACTCGGTAAAGCGCCCTCTGTGCCGCTCGATGGCGTTCGCATGGCGCAACAGCCGATGTACTATAACCCTGCTAAAGCTGTGCGCGAACTGGGTTTGCCGCAAACTCCCCTTTCTACAGCGTTGCACGATAGCATAGAGTGGTTCGTGAAGTATGGTTACGTGACGAAAGGATGAACAGTTAGCCTTTAGCCTTCATACTTTATTCTTTCCCTTTGGTTCCCGTTTCGAGGAGTGAAAAACGCATGGCAGTCCTTTTACAGCAGGCGATCGAAGTTGGTAAATATATTGTGTCTCAACGCCTCAAAGGGCGGAAACAATATCCTCTCACTTTGATGCTAGAGCCGCTGTTTCGTTGCAATCTAGCCTGTCCCGGTTGTGGCAAAATTCAGCATCCAACCGAAATCTTGCGACAAAATTTGACCCCAGAACAGTGCTTTGCAGCAGTGGAAGAATGTGGTGCCCCCGTGGTGGCAATTCCGGGTGGCGAACCCCTGCTGCATCCCCAAATTGGCGAAATTGTGCAGGGCTTGGTCGATCGCAAGAAGTTCATTTATCTCTGCACCAACGGTATTCTGCTCGAAAAGAGCCTGGATAAGTTCACCCCATCACCGTATCTTGCCTTTAGCGTCCACTTAGATGGCTTGCGTGAGCATCATGACAAATGTGTCGATCGTAAAGGCGTGTTCGATGTTGCTGTCAAAGCGATTAAAGCCGCCAAAGCGAGAGGCTTTCGGGTGACGACCAACACCACAATCTTTGATGGCACTGATCCGAAAGAGATGCAGGACTTCTTTGATTTCCTCGGTACGCTAGGCACCGATGGCATGATGGTTTCCCCCGGCTACAGCTACGAGTGGGCACCCGACCAAGACCACTTCCTCAAGCGCGAACAAACGAAATCACTCTTCCGAGAGATTCTGGCTCCCCTCAAAGCAGGCAAAAAGAACTGGAACTTTAACCACAATCCCTTGTTCTTGGACTTTCTCACGGGCGTGAAAGACTACGAATGCACACCCTGGGGAATGCCAAGCTACAGCGTACTAGGCTGGCAAAAGCCCTGCTATCTGCTAAATGAAGGGCATTACGAAACCTTCCAGGAACTTTTGAACGACACAGATTGGAGCAAGTACGGGCACTCTAGCGGCAATCCCCAATGCGCTGACTGTATGGTGCACTGTGGCTACGAACCAACCGCCGCCGTGGATGCCATGCAGCCCCAAAACATGATGCGGGCGATCGGTAGTGTTTTTGGTGTTGCGAATTAAGTTCACGTATTAGACACCGTGAACACAAGATCCCCGACTTCTTCAAGAAGTCGGGGATCTGAAATAATCAGCATTAACTGCTAATGGCGATGTTAGTCAGTGAGGTCGCTGGCTGCACGCTCAGCCGCATCCTGAACCTGTCCAGCGGTTTTTTCAGCACCCTTGCCGTAGCCAGAACCAAACTCTTTAAACGCTTCGGCTGATTCTTTGCCGATGCGCTTCAAGCGCTCGCCAGGATTGCCTTCTGTCTCACGTGATTCGCGGTTCCATTGTCCAGTGGTTTTGGGGCGATCGGCATCGTTTTGGTTAATCCGATCGCGCAGGTTTGCAGGCAGTGCCCGATCGTTCTTCCCAAGATCAACATTGGTGGTTAGCAAGAGAAAACCAACCAAAACAGCCGCAAAAAATTGCTTGACTTGAAGCCCTTTCATTAAAGAGGTGATCTTGTCTATCGTCTTAGAAATCAAATTAGTCATGTCATTACTCCATTGATTCGTTCTAGATGGTCATGCTTTTGAACGATCTTGGCTAGCTCAAACCCCGTGATTGCGATTGATAACATTCGTTTCAATTAGCAATGACTAAAAGGCTGGAATACTCAACCTCGCTGCAAATTTGGTCGCAAGCCGATGGTTTCAAAGCACATTTGCACTCTTAAGCACAGCATTAAGACTACCGAGCAAGAAGTGATACTCCCTCTAACGAAAGTTATATTTCAAGGGTGAAAATGATCGCGATCGTCATCATGATGGCGGCATCGTACACGCCGCTGCTTTGCAGATTTGAGTCAGCACCGTACAATAGCCTGTCAGAAGGTCTATTCACGA
>JACMKO010000271.1 GCA_014380065.1 Leptolyngbya sp. ES-bin-22
GATCGACACCTAACCTCCAACCACCTCGCTTATTTAAGCAAGTCGAGCAGATGAATACAATTCAACTATCAACTTCGGGGCTTGTAGCCAAACTGGTTGGTTGCACAACCGATCGCTCGCCCGCCATCAGTAACCCAATCGTTTCTACAGTTGCCGTCTCAGCGTCCAGCACTGCGAGAAATTGACCTTCGTAGAGTACGGCGATGCGATCGCTCATTGCCATCACTTCTTCCAATTCTGTGGAGATGTAGAGCATAGCGGCTCCTCGCGATCGTTCAGCCAGTAACGCTTTTTGCACATACTCGGTTGCGCCAACATCTAAACCGCGCGTGGGCTGCATGGCGATAATTAACTCTGGTTCGCCTGCTAGTTCGCGCGCCAGCACTACCTTTTGCTGGTTGCCGCCCGATAATTGGTTGACTCGCAGGTTGCCGCTGGTTGCCCGGATATCGAAAGTCTGAATGGCATGGTTGGCGTTGGCATCGATCGCCGATCGCTGGAGCAACCAGTGACGACAAAACGGCAGCAGTTGGAATGCCTTGAGAATCAGGTTCCGGGCAATGCTGAAGCGCATGACCAGTCCCATTTTTTGGCGGTCTTCGGGAATATAGCCCAGCTTAAGCTGCTTGACGCGCTGTTGGGGTGTCCATTGCGTAATGTCGGTGCCCTTCAGCATGATGCTGCCTTGCGTTGCAGGTCGCAGTCCGGCGATCGCGTCTGCCAGTTCTCGCTGACCGTTCCCATCCACGCCAGCAACGCCTAAAATTTCTCCGGCTCGTAGCTGCAACGAAACGCCCTTTAAGGCTGCCAGATGGCGATCGTCACTCACATGGAGATTTTGGATGTCTAACACCACGCGATCGGGGGCAGTTTTGTCAGAAGTTGTTGCATCTTCTGTGCCCTTGTCTAACTGGAACAACACTTCCCGACCGACCATAAGCCGTGCCAACTCCTGACGGGTCGAGCCTTTGGTCGTAGTCGTTCCCACAACCTGTCCACGTCGCAGGACTGTAACGGCATCACACAAGCTCAGTACTTCTTCTAGCTTGTGGCTGATAAAAATGATGGTGTGATTCTTCGCCGCGAGTTGACGCAGGATAGTAAAAAATGTGTTGACTTCGGGTGGCGTTAACACCGCCGTTGGCTCATCCAAAATCAACAGCTTTGCCTGACGGTACAGCGCTTTCAAAATTTCGACGCGTTGCTGTGCTCCAACGGGTAAGTCACCCACGATCGCAAAGGGGTCGATCGTCAAACCATAGGCTGCTGACATCGCCGCAATTTCCTGGGCTTTTTGTCGCAGGTTCAGGTGCAGTGCTGTTCCAGTACCCAAAATAATGTTTTCAGCTACCGATAGCTGCGGCACCAGCATAAAGTGCTGGTGGATCATGCCAATACCCTGCTGAATCGCCACATTCGGCGACGTAATTTCTACAGGCTGTCCATTGAGATAGATCTGCCCCGCATCAGGACGGTACAGCCCACTCAGAATATTCATCAGGGTTGTTTTGCCCGCACCATTCTCACCCAATAAGGCGTGGATGCCACCCGTCTGAATCTCTAAATCAATCTGGTCATTAGCCGTAAACGTGCCAAAACGCTTAGTGATGCCTTCTAGCCGGAGGTAAGGGGTTGCAGGTATGGCGTGAAGAGTGAGCGGTAAGGGGTCAGAGTGCATGAATGGCGAAGAGATGGGATGGATGGAGAGTTATGAGTTACGAGTTTTGAGTTTTGAGTTTTGAGTTAATTTTGACTACTGACTACTGACCTGACTTCTACCTTTTGTCTTCTACCTCTTACCCTTCTCCCCTCACTCCTCTCCCCTCACCTCTTCACGCTCCTTTAACGCACCGAGTTTCTTTGCCCCCTTCTGAGCAGCTTTCAAACGTGATTTTCTTTGCCAGAATCGCGTCTTCGGTGGTCTTCACTTTATCTTGAAGTGCTTTGGGCACGGCGCTGCCATACTTGCCTAGATATAAAATCTCAGGTTCTTCTAGCCCTAGCGAGTAAAGCTGTCCTTTCAGTGTGTTTTTGGATGACAAATCGGCGAGTTTGCCGATCGCCAGATCAATCCGCTTCACAGCACTGGTTAGAATCGATTTTGGTGTGATGTCGTATTGATCGACCGTATTGCCGATCGTGTAAGCGCCTTTTTCTTCAGCCGTTTTCAGCGCGGTAGGTGCGGCATTATCGAGCCAGGGATAGACTACATCAGCACCCGCTGAGACGAGGGCATCAACAGCTTCTTTGGCTTTTGCTGCATCATTCCAATCACCTGTAAAGGTATGTTTGACCTCAATGGCAGGTTTTACCGACTTGGCACCGAGCGTAAAACCGCGTAGCTCTTCCTGCGTCGCCAAAAATTCTTGTCCAGCAATGTATGCCAGTTTGCCCGATTTAGTCACGGATGCCGCGAGAATGCCGCACAGATAGCTTACTTGCAGATTATCCAGTCGCAGTGATGCCACATTGGGCGCAGTGGCAGAGCCATTCACCACCACAAAGAAGGTTTTGGGAAACTGGGCGGCAACCTGCTTGGCAGCCGCATCGAACTGTCCACCGTGAGCGTAAACCAGGTTAAAACCACGCCGAGCAAAGTCAGACAGCGCTTCTGCCTGGTCAGCCTGACCGACTTTTTCAACATAGGCAGTTTCGGCTCCCAGCTTGGACTTGATGCCCTCTAACCCGGTATAGCCTGCCTGATTCCAGGCTTTGTCGGTAATAATGCCCGGAAGCACCATTGCCGCCTTGAAGACAGCCGCACTGGGGGAGGCTGATGGGGACGCAGCCGAGGATGTAGGGCTGCTGCTAGTGGTTGGGCTGTTGGCACAGGCGTTGAACAAGAGGCTGCTGCCTAGAGCGGCTGAACCATACACAAGAAACTGACGACGATCGAATCCGGGCATGCTTTCTCTATTCCTGTAAACGGACTGTGGAGTAAATGGACTGTGAACTACGGGCGTTAGAGAGGGAACCGAAGCAGAGCGATCTCCAAGCAGAGTCTTGAAAGTCGCCAGTTGTCTCAAGTCTATAGTCCACCGCGCGCGATCGCGCTCTAAGCAGTCATTAAACGGCTTCTACACCAGCAAGTTGTATCTTCTGGCACATTTATTGTTTCTCGCCCCAAAAGCACTGCTTAAGAGCACTTTTATCACTAAAGCATCAGAATTGTCTCACAACGCAAAGAAGGGGTTGACGATCGCCAACCCCTCCGTCGAATTTCGACTGCCCAAGTTAGCAGAGTTACGCTCCGGCGGCACCTTTCTCTAGTGCCTTTTGAACAAGGTCATCGCTAACGTTGCCCGACCCTGGCGCTGCTGAATTCAAGTCCCCTGCCAATTGCCTGTAGTCATCGGGATTGCTCGTTGCGTCGGCTGTAAGGGTCGGTTCCTCTATTGCCGGAACGTCGAATTTGGGAGCGGTTGCTGCTTCGGCTGCTTCTGCCCCCTGTTCTGTGCGATCGATGGGGCTAACGCTGAACTGTTTTGATGCTTCATAATCGGCATCCACGTTGACATCAGGGGCTTTACGATCGCCCGTCTCAATTTCTTCAACTACTTGCTGAGCATCATAATTATCAGCCGTATCGATATTGTTAGCGACTTCAGACATAAAGGCTCCTCTTAGAACTATCCAACCAATAGCGTTACCCTAGCAAAGCGATCCCTCTGTCTCTCATACACTTTGGATAGATCCTTACACTCACTCCAGCGAAAGACTTTAGTCATCAAATAATCAATTGAAGCTCCATCTTTAGGGGGTGATGCAGACTGTAAACTTCGATACATCTTTAAAGGATGTCTTTTTTCACATCTCTATTTGGAGTGCTGTTATGTCTCAATCTGCTAGTCAAAATGTGTCGTCAAGTGAATATTTATCTGAGAAGACTCAAACTGTGCTGGATACTTTTAAGCAATTGGGCGCTGATGCCAAGTTAGCGCTACTGTACCTGGTGTATCAAAAAATGGGCGACTCGGTAACACCAGCAGCACCTTCGGCGACTGATCCCGAACTAGCGCCACTTTTAATGGCTAACTTCTACACGTTGTCTCACGAAAAGCAGCTTGATGTCATGCGAGACATCGTGAACGGTGCCGACACGGAGTACTCCCAAGCCTATGGAGCGTTGAAAGAAAACAACCAACTGATGGTTTGGTTTGCTTGGGCGCAGGCAATGGGGCAAAGTGTCGTTGGTATGCCAGCAGGCTATCAAGCAGCACAGCCTGTGACGGAAGCACTCGGACAGATTGAAGGATTGGCGTTTGAGGGGCAAATTTCGCTGCTGCGTGAAATTGTCAGCGGGATGGGCTACAGCAACGTCAAGCCGATTCCGTCGCAGGCAGAAACAGGTAAAACTGCCAGTCTTTAAGTAGCCGGAATGATTTGTGTACGGCAACACGGATGAAAATAAGGGATCAGGAGTCAGCATCAAGTATGGTACATACATTCTGGCTCCTGACTTCCGCATGTTCACTTCTGGCTTCCAGTAAAGTCGCCGTATCTCATCTCATTAAGGAGATTTCTAGCAAACAGAATACCCGCTGTCTATGACCTACAGGCAGGCTACGCCAACGACTCCGCTCAGCCAGCTTGCACCCTGGGCAGAGTCGAAGGGTAAACTCTTTGCCGGAAATCGCCTTAAGTGGTTTTGGCACCCTTGAGGCACCAGCTTGCTTTGCCACTAATGGTGCAATCTTCAAAAGCAATTTTCTGAGCGGCAAGCGCGTCTTTAGCCTGTAGCACCTTTTGTTTGGTGGCATTCGGGACGACAGCGCTGAATTCTCCCAAGCGGAGAATATCGGGTTTATCCAATCCTAGCTTGTAAATTTCTCCTTTCATTTGTCCATTTTTAGCAATTTCAGCCACTGTTTCGATCGCCAATCCATAATTCTGCACGGCGCTAGTCAGCACGGTTTTGGGATCGCGGCTGAGCTGGTCTTCAAAGTAGCCGATCGCATAGGCTTTTTGATCGGCTAGCGTTTCGATGACACCCGCTGCGGCTTCATCCAGCATGTTGTAGACCACATCGACACCACTTGCTAAAAGCGCCTGGGTTGCCTCTTTTGCTTTACCGACATCATTCCAGTCATTTGTATAGCTGGCTTTGACTTCGATCGCTGGCTTTACTGACTTTGCACCCAGCTCAAAGCCCCGACGCTCTTGATCGGTCGTGGTAAATGATTGGGCTGTGAGGAACGCAACTTTGTTGGTTCTGCTCATATCGGCGGCGACAATCCCGCACAAATAGGCAACTTGCAGGTGATCGACTTGCACAGACGCGATGTTGCTGCCAATCGCAACGCCATCTGAAACCACAAAAAAGGTTTTAGGAAACTGCGCTGCTACCTGCTTGACTGCCGCTTCAAACTGTCCACCGTGAGCAATGACCAGGTTAAACCCACGACGGGCAAAGTCGGACAGCACTTCAGCTTGATCAGCTTGAGGCACCTTTTCAACATAAGCAGTTTCGGCACCAAGCTTGGTTTTAATGATCGCCATTGACTCGTAGCCTGCCTGATTCCAGCTTTTGTCCGTAATGGGTCCTGGCAGAGCGATCGCCACCTTAAAGACTACTGCCGTTGGAGAAGGGCTGGCAGCACTACTTAAAGGGCTTGCAGTGGGCGTTGGGCTGGCGCAGGCTTTCAAAAGGATGCTGCTGCCCAAGGCAGTCGACGCATAAACCAGCAGTTGGCGACGACGATAATGTTTGACCATAGCGCATGACTCCTCTGTACATCACAACAAACGACGATCGACCCCGGCATGAGTGTCTGCAACGCTCTCAGATTCACTAGCGATGTCACTTGTATACCACGTCAAAAGAGGGTGTGATTCAGCAGGCAGCCCACCGTAAAGCGGAAGCAAGCCACAGCACTTAGCTTTTTTCTTCGCGCCTCCCGCCCTTAAAGCCTCTCAAACCAGTTGAAATTCTTTCAGTGCGGGTAAGAAATTAGCGTTTTCATGACTGGAGCGGCTGAGCTTGATGAGTGCAAATCGCTTTACAGGAGCAAGGTGGTTCCACTGATTGAGTGTCATTACCGCTCCATTTTCCCGCACTTTTGCTTGCACACTCTCTGGAATTGAAGTTTCATCAAGCCACGGTGGCGTAGGGTCGATCGCCAATGTAGATGCCGTCGTGCCTGTCCGCGACTGCACTAGCTGCGTGAGAAAGAGGCGGTAGGCTTGCACGTCTGGTTCAAAATCGCAGGACATTTCAAGGAGCGATCGGCGATCGTCTTGAGTTAACTGATGCCACTGCGGTAGCTTCAGCTTTATGCCACAGGTATCAAGCTTCAGCCGCACCTGCATGGGAATACAGCGAAGCGATTCGACAAAATCTGCTTCAAATTGAAAAAATTGGGTCATGTGGTGTCAGCCTCTTCCCTAAACTTCAAATCCTAAAACATAACGCCAACGATCGCGTCCCACTCAAGCCTCATCTGAGTTACTGTGTCTGACGCGGTGATGGACTCCCCGGACGAGCCAATAGCTTACTGACAGTGCCAAAATCGTTGCTGCTAAAGCAATCAAATCTAACCCAACTGTTTTCTGCAAGTCCAGAATGATAATCTTGCGGGAAACAGCAACGAGCGATGTGGCAATGACTAATTCAACCTGAATCACGTGATTTTTAAGGTACGCTGTGATGTTCTCCAAAATTTCTAGCGCGATGAGAACATTCAGAAATAACCCAAAGATGGTAAAAAGCGTTGTACTGAATCGACCGACAGGTTGACTAAAAATATCCGTCACTAAAAACGTGACCAAATCGTAGACTGCCAGCAGGATCACAAACACCATTGCGATCGACAGCAGTTTAGAGATCAATCCTTCAAAAACTCGCAGCGCTTTCAGAAAGCTCTCATCGTTGAGTGCCTTGCGTGTGGAGCGGGTAAGCCGTTGCCAAAATCGCATTACTTGCCTCAAACCAAGCTCAATGGTGTGAGGATACCCGACGAACCCTGTCAGACGCAAATAAGTTAGACGCGAATTGATTGCTTACCTGTGTTTGCATGGGATGGCGGCGATCGCTTTTAGCAACAATGTTAAAGTCCAGCGAAAATATAAAGTATTCTAAAGTTGAACACCGAACCTGTTGACCCAGTGAATGTGAACGCTATGACAAGTCTCAGTGCACTGCTAGAGCCGATCGCTGCCTGGTTTCGCAGTCTAGGCATCCCTGAACCCATCACACACTGGGGGCATCCTGCCATGATGGGAATTGTCATCTTTGTAATGGGCAGTTACGTTGCCTATGCTGGCTGGCGTGGACGACTGGCAGTCGATAAGGATGTAGCGGTCAAAAAACGAGCCGATCACCGCAAACTAGCACCCCTGATGTTTTTGTTTCTGGCATTGGGCTACACGGGTGGCGTACTATCGCTAGTCATGCAGCAAAAGCCCATTCTCGAAAGCCCTCACTTCTGGACGGGAACGGCTGCGATCGGGCTACTAGCCATCAACAGCACACTTTCACTCTCTGGCTTCTGGAACGACAAATCCAGCTTACGGATGCTCCATGCCTATCTGGGTACAGTCGCGTTCGGTCTACTGATCGTTCATACGGTACTGGGTGTGAAGTTAGGCTTGTCGCTTTAGGACGGCAGAAAGCGGGAGGCAGAAGGCAGAAGGGGATGAGGGATGAGAGATGAGGGATGGGGAATGAAAGCTAAAGGCTAAAACTCAAAACTCTCTAGCTTGTCGGCGCACTGACGAAGTATCTCACCCGATGTGCGACTTTCCTGAAACGTCGGCCAAGACTGCCCTCATCCTAGCCCTCTCCCAGCAGGAGAGGGAACCAAAAAAGTCCGAAAGCCCTTCTCCTTGGGGAGAAGGGTTGGGATGAGGGCAAATTAGTTGCACATCGCGCTACCTCTCAAAGAGTGAGTGCTATTCAAAACTTGACTCCTCACTCCTCACCCCTCTCTCCTCTTCTTCCAACTCAAAACTCAAAACTCAAAACTCAAAACTCCTCTCCCCTCTCCTCTTCTTCCAAATAAAAACTCAAAACTCAAAACTCAAAACTCAAAACTTCTCCCCTCCTCCTCTTCTTTCAACTCAAAACTCAAAACTCAAA
>JACMKO010000272.1 GCA_014380065.1 Leptolyngbya sp. ES-bin-22
CTCCCGTTCGAGTCGGGATGTGTCCATTATTTGCAAGTGTATTTGTGCCCAGTGATGTATGGTTCATCACCGCGGCATGATCAGAATGAACCGATCGCACTTGGGAAGCGCCTTGCAGTTAAGTGTTGTTGGCATTGCATAAAACTACAGTCTTTAGTTCAAAATTTGCCAGTCGTGCCCTTAGCAAATACACTAGAAGCTCGATCGCGTCCTGCTTTTTAATCAGTTGAGCGGCATTGAACGCTGTTCTTTGATCGACACACCAACCGATCAAACGGACGCAGGAGTGAGGAGTGGAGACGAGTGAGTATCGTTGACTAATGCCTTGGCAGGGTTCTACGTCATGTTGCCTCAGAACATGCGATTGGCTTTATGCCTTCTGCCAATGTCTTCTAGAGCGGGATTTGAGCGATCGCAACCGCGTTCGCAGTACCAGTCTAGTCGCAGCTTTGGCATCAAGTCTCTATGATTAAAATCAATAGGAACCTCTCTAGGGCATCCTGATATTGCGGCTACAAGCGGAAAAATGAAGAATGTTCGGCTGCCTCAATATTTGGTGCAACTAGAGTCGCTTAGCTAAACAATGACTCATCAACTTCAACAGGACACTCCCACCGCTGTTGTGGGCAAACGTTACAAACTCATCAGTCAATTAGGCGTTGGTGGGTTTGGGCAAACGTTTCTGGCGCAAGACCTTCATCTGCCAGATTGCCCTCGCTGCGTGGTCAAACGGCTGTTAGCCAAGACAAACGAGCCTAAAAGTCTGCAAACAGCGCGGCGGCTGTTTAACACGGAAGCGAGAGTCCTTTACCAACTGGGCAACCACGACCAAATTCCAGCGCTGTTCGCCCATTTTGAGGAAAATCAAGAGTTTTATCTGGTTCAGGAGTTTGTCGAAGGCGAACCCATGACCCGGCAAATCATCAAAGGAGAGCCGTGGGAAGAAGAGCGAGTGGTTGCACTGCTTAAAGATATTCTTGAGGTGCTGGTTTTTGTCCATCAGCAAAATGTGATTCACCGTGATGTCAAGCCATCTAACCTAATGCGTCGTCGTCGCGATAGCAAACTGGTGCTGATTGACTTTGGTGCCGTGAAGCGTGTCAGTGTCGAAGCGGCTGACCCCAATACTGACATGGCTGACTCAACGGTTTCCATTGGCACCCAGGGCTATATTCCCAACGAGCAGCTTGCAGGTAAACCGCGCTTCAGTAGCGATATCTACGCAGTTGGTTTAGCGGGCATTCAGGCACTTACAGGCGTGCTGCCACGAGAACTGGGCGAAGATGCTCAAACCAGTGAGCTTGACTGGCGCATCCACACCCCAAACGTCAGCGTTGAATTGGCAACCATTCTCGATCGCATGGTGTGTTATGACTTCCGCGATCGTTATCCTACTGCGGTAGAAGCGTTAGAAGCGCTCCGTAGCATTGCACCAGATCTAGCAGGCGATGGTGCGCGATCGCTAGACGATGATTTAGCCTCGACCGTGCTGCTCGACTCGACTCAACCGCAGATTTCGATGACGCTGAAGCAGCCCAGTGCTACCTATGATTTCGTCCCTACCGATCCTAAAGAGGAAACGCTAACATTATCTGGTCATACCGCCTCCGAGTCTTTCCTGCGGGAAGCAGCTCCTGTAGACGCAGCCCCAAAAAACGTTCCAGGCAAGTGGCTAGCGGTTGCGTTTCAAAAACCAGCGCTTCAACGATGGGCACTTCTGACCGCTGTAACAGGCATGGCACTCTTGAGTTTCAAAGCCAGTCCCCTCTTGCGTATTAGCCAGTCGACTGCGCCCTTGAGCGCCATTCCATACTCGACTCCCAAGCCCTCGCCCATCGCCAGTCCTAAACCATTAACACCTGAGCAGGAAGCCGCCACGCTTTTGAGCCAGGCAAACCGCCAGCGCGAACAGCGGCAGTATGCAGCAGCAGTAGCCAGCTATGACAAGATAATCAAGCTGAAACCCAAAACAGCGAAAGCTCACTGGGGACGCTGCGAGTCGCTCACAGGACTAAAGCGACCAGATCAGGCGATCGTGTCGTGTAACGATGCTCTTGCCTTGAACCCCGATTATGCCGAAGCGCTATGGAGTCAAGGCAAAGCACTCAAACAGCAGGAGCGATCGCTGGAGGCACTTAAACTCTTTGAGCAAGCCACTGCTTTGAAGCCAACGTTAGCTGATGCCTGGGTCGATCGAGGTATGACACTTCAAGAATTTGGGCGGTCATCGGAAGCGATCGATGCACTAGACGAAGCGATTGCGCTCGATCGCAGCTCTGCCGAAGCCTGGAGCACAAAAGGAGCCGCACTCTGGAATCTGGGGCGCTTTGATCAAGCCATTGCCGCTTTGGATAAGGCTCTGCAAATCCAACCCAAAGCCGAAGGTGCTCGTACTCTCCGTCAGCAGGCAAAAGATCAGTTGGGCTACTAAGCAGTTCGTAGGTAGGGGCGCACGGCTGTGCGCCCCTACGGAAAACGCCGAGGTGATTAAATTCTTGTTCCTAAGCGCTTTTCCCGCATAAACGAACCTCCCTTGTTCAACAGTCTGTCCTTAAGGAGAAAGACTGGAGCAAGAGAGGCTCGGAACGTATCATTAAGAGCTTCAGGTTGATGAACCAGAGCTTCTACTTCGCGGCACCAACTGGAAATTTCACATTGGCAGGAGGTTGTTGGTTATCAGGCTCTACTGCTTTGCCTTCGATAAAGGAACGCAGCATCCATGCCATTTCTTCGTGCC
>JACMKO010000273.1 GCA_014380065.1 Leptolyngbya sp. ES-bin-22
AAGAAATTGGTTCACCATTTGGGCGGTTCGATTCAAGTCACCAGTGGGCAAGGGCAAACTTGCTTTGCGATCGAGTTGCCTGTCGATCTACGTCATGCATCCACAGCTTCTGACGATCAGGTTAGTGAGTAAGCGGTGTGAGGTGTGAGGTGCGAAGAGAGTTTTGAGTTTTGAATTTTGAGTCTTGAGTGGGAAGAGAGTTTTAAGTTTTGCACTACTCCCTACTCCCTACTCCCTACTCCCTACTCCCTCTGCCTTTATCTACTGCGTCGTCAACACCTCTGACGGCAGGCGCTTGAACGCTAACCGCTCGTTCTCCACATCCACAAAGATGGTGTCGCCGTTAGTAAAGTCGCCGCGCAGGATCGCTTTCGCAATTTGGGTTTCGAGTTCACGCTGAATGGCGCGTTTGAGTGGGCGGGCACCAAAGACAGGGTCGTAGCCCACTTCTACGAGAAAGTCCAAAGCACTATCGGAGAGCTTGAGAGACATCTTGCGATCGACAAGCCGCTCTGCCAACCGTAATGTCTGAAGTTTGACGATTTGACGCAGTTCTGATTTTTGCAGCGCGTGGAAGATGATAATTTCGTCAATGCGGTTGAGAAACTCGGGACGGAAACTGGCACGCATGGCTTCCATCACGCGCGATCGCATCTCGTCATAGCGATTATCATCCCCCGCAACGTCCAGAATGTACTGCGAACCAATATTGCTGGTCATAATAATCACCGTGTTTTTGAAGTCCACGGTGTGACCCTGAGCATCGGTCACGCGTCCATCGTCCAGAATTTGCAGCATCACGTTAAACACATCGGGATGCGCCTTCTCAATTTCGTCGAACAGAATGACTGCGTAGGGACGACGACGAATCGCTTCGGTCAACTGTCCGCCTTCGTCGTAGCCCACATAGCCCGGAGGCGCACCGATCAAGCGCGACACCGACTGCTTCTCCATGTACTCAGACATGTCAATACGCACCATCGCGTCTTCAGTATCAAAGAGATACGCTGCCAGCGCTTTGGCAAGTTCGGTTTTGCCCACACCAGTCGGTCCCAAAAAGATGAAGCTGGCAGTCGGACGGTTGGGATCTGCCAGTCCCGCGCGCGATCGCTGAATGGCATCCGCTACAGCAGTCACCGCTTCTTGCTGACCAATCACGCGTTTGTGCAGGTCGTCTTCCAGGTGCAAGAGCTTCTGCATTTCCGATTCCACCAGTTTGTTGATGGGAATGCCCGTCCACTTGGAGATGATTTCGGCAATGTCAGCTTCAGTCACTTCCTTTTGCAACAGCGACTTGCCGCTTGATTGCGTTGAGGAAAGTTTCGCTTCCGCTTCTTGCAGTTGGCGATTGAGACCTGCTAACTTGCCGTACTTCAGCTCAGCCGCACGGTTCAGGTCATAATCCCGCTCTGCCTGCTGAATCTGGATGTTGAGCTGATCCATTTGCTCTTTCAACGTCTGGATCAGATCCATCACGCCTTTCTCTGCCTGCCATTGCGCATTCAGGGTGCTTTGGGTTTCTTTTAGATCGGCTAACTCCCGATCGAGTCGCTCCAGGCGATCGCGCGAGGCAGCGTCCGTTTCTTTCTGCAACGACAGCCGTTCCATCTCTAGCTGCAAGATTTTACGATCAACCTCGTCTAGTTCTTCAGGCTTGGAGGTTTTCTCCATTTTTAGCTTCGCCGCTGCTTCATCGATTAAATCGATCGCCTTGTCTGGCAGAAAGCGATCGGCAATATAGCGCGCGGATAGCGTCGCTGCCGCAATCAACGCATTGTCAGAAATATTGACCCCGTGATGCAACTCATAGCGCTCACGTAAGCCCCGCAAAATCGAGATCGAATCTTCAACGCTGGGCTGATCGACATACACTTGCTGAAACCGTCGTTCTAGCGCCGCATCTTTTTCAATGTACTTGCGGTACTCATCTAGGGTCGTAGCACCAATACAGCGGAGTTCACCCCGAGCCAGCATCGGCTTGAGCAGGTTGCCAGCATCCATTGCGCCCTGTGTCGCCCCGGCACCGACAACGGTATGAATCTCATCAATGAAAAGAACAAGCTGTCCTCTCGACTCGGTCACCTCTTTGAGCACCGCTTTCAGACGCTCTTCAAATTCACCGCGATACTTCGCTCCCGCAATCAGCGCCCCCATATCCAGCGCAATCAGTTTGCGATCGCGTAACGATTCCGGCACATCGCCGCTGACAATGCGTTGAGCCAACCCTTCGGCGATCGCGGTTTTACCCACGCCCGGTTCGCCAATCAGCACAGGATTGTTTTTGGTTCGGCGCGACAAAATCTGAATCGTACGGCGAATCTCGTCATCGCGCCCAATCACAGGATCGAGTTTGCCTTCACGAGCAAACTGCGTCAGGTCACGTCCATATTTTTCTAAGGACTCGTACTTGCCTTCCGGGTTTTGGTCTGTCACCTTTTGACTTCCTCGAATTTGGTCGATCGCCGTTCTAAGTTTGGTTTCATCTAGTTTAAGTTCCGCAAATAGCCCTTTACCAAAGCGATCGTCATTGGCGTAGCCTACCAACAGGTGCTCTACCGAAATAAATTCGTCGCTTAACCGTTTGCGGTAGCTGTCCGCCCGATCAAGCAGCGTATCGAGGCTGCGACCCAGGTAGATCGACGTGCTGTTACCCGAGACCTTGGGCTGCTTGCGGATGAAGTCGTCTGTGCGCTCGCCAACCTGCTTTACGTCTACACCTAGCTTGTTGAAGATGCTGCTGGCGAGACCGTTTTGCTCAAGCAGCGCTTTCATCAAATGCTCTGATTCAATCTGCTGCTGCTGCGACTGCTTCACAATCTCCTGAGTGCGCGCGATCGCTTCCCAGGCTTTTTCTGTAAATTGGTTGGGGTTTGTTGGCTGCATAGTCCCCTCGCTAGAGCAGTTTGCTTACATTACTAACGTCATTGTAGAGAAATTGGCGCGATCGCTCAGATCGGTGTTTACGCCATCTTGGTAGGTATTGCCGAAACTATCCTCATGCCAACTGCCTTGCACCTGTGAACGGCTAGCGCGTAACGCTTGCACGTAGCAACTCAAAACGCTTCCTGGTCAAGGACTGTTGCTAAACTTTACAATCTTTAACACTCTACATCTAGGGTGAGGGGCTACGTTCTACGCGCTCTAACGCCATGACTGTGACGGTTACCGCTGACGAAACGGTTGCCTGTAAAACTCTCCGTTCATTTGTTGAACTTTGTGGTTTAAGTAAGTGGCAAATACGTACAATCACGAGTGCGACCACTCAGATCACTCAATCGGGCGATTCTGATGGGCGACGCGTTTCCGGTTTGCTTTCAGTACCATAGCGCCACGCTTAGCGTTTAGGTCAGCGATTGGGTTTGCTTAGCGCGCTGCCAGCACAACTCGTCTGCTGCAAACGACTGAAGCAAATCTTGGCTCAACGTTTTGCTTGACCGCTCAATCGACTCAATCTTCAGGGGTGAAAAGTCTAGCCGTGCAATCTGACCGTAGCAATCTCCAGCTCATTAATTTTTTACAAAAAGAACTTGCTCTTTCCACCCCAGCGATCGCGATGGCACTCCGTCATAGTGAGCAAGATCCTGGACCGCTACCGATGATCCTCTGGCAGTATGGTTTGGTTTCTTTAGAGCAGCTTGAGCAGATCTTCGACTGGCTAGAAGGGTGAGGCGGTTGTGAGAAAAAGGCTAAAGGATAAAGTATGAAGGCTAAAAGCAGAAGGGTGCAAAGGCTTATGCTGTAATCAAAATTTATCCTTTAGCCTTCATACTTCATCCTTGCCTACTGTCGGCTCATCCGGTTTAATAACCAGAGCGAAGCCACAATCCCAAAAAACTGCGCCAGAATCACGTTGATGCTTGCCTGAACGACCAAAACATCAAGTGGCTGAATAAACTTTGACGGGTCAGTATTGACAAAACCACCGCTGCCCTGGCTAAACGCCTTAGAGGCAAGCAACCCGACTGTGGCTTCAGCGCCAAGCAGCGAAAGCAAGATCCCAATGAGACTGGCAATCAACCCAGTACGAAGTACCTGAATGGTGTCTGATTTGCGAGGACGATTAGCAGCTACACCGTCTAGCTTACGCCCGATCGGAATGTAGCGAAACAGCGCCCAGTACATGTTAAAAACCAGGACGGCAATCCCAAAAATCGTGACGAGTACGCCAATCCCGGTCGTTGGGCTATTTTGATTGACACCACCAGAACGGCTCAACGCTCCAGCAAAAAGCAAGATAATGCTCGAAACCACGGTGAGCACTAGCTGTATCCAAAGGCTAATCCATCCGGTCATGCGAAAAGTTTTGGCAATTTCCTTCAGCGATGGTGGCGTGGAGCTTGACTTTCCGAACATATGCAGATGCCTGAGAGCATTGTGTTCTTAGTCTCTCATGGTAAGGCTGCATCGGGCTAGAAGGGATGGGTAACTGCTCCCAGTCGTCCGAGCAGCGTTCACGGTTTGCCATCGTTGTGGTCAAGCGCCAGCAGGTTTTTCGCTTACCATAGAATGCAGGTAGTAAGGTTTAACTGGCAGAACGTGTGTGTGCAGATCTTAGGCAAACGCTTCCAGCAGACTAGGTGTAATACCAAATCTCGCCATAAACGCTACAGATGCGCCCTCACCCTAATCCCTCTCCCACAGGAGAAGGACTTTAATCCGGCTCTCTTCTCACTTCGGGAGAAGGGCTGGGGATGAGGGCGGGCTCTGTAGCCTTTGCTAATGGATTTGGTGTAACTGAACGCTTGATGACTTGATCACTGCAAACCTTCAGCATACCTAGAGAATGTTTGAACAGTGTCCGGCGGTTAAAACCGCGACGACTGAAACGAACACCGTCATGAACTTATGCAGCAATGCCAGTCTTTGAGCCTACTGCGGCAGGCTTCATCTCTGGAGCTGCGCTTTCTAGTCGCCAAAGTGACAGGAAACTCAATCTAGTTATTTTTATGCCTGACGAAACTCAACCACTCAGCCTCGCTGCAAACCTCCCTCCTTTGCGGATTCTCATTGTCGAGGATGATCCGATGATGCAGCTAGGACTGGAGCAGTGCCTGGAGGAATATCCCCAAATCACAGTAGTCGGACAAGCAAGCGATGGCTACTTGGGCGTTGAAGCAGCACTGAAGCTCAAGCCTGATGTCGTGGTGATGGATATCGGACTGCCACGGCTGGATGGCATCGCGGCGACGCAGCAGATTAAGGCAGCGCTGCCGTCCGTGCGTGTTGTGATGCTGACCTCGCACACTACGGAAACTGAAGTCATCGCAGCGCTTTCTAGTGGTGCCGATGCTTACTGCATTAAGGGCACTAATGTTGAGCGGCTGCTGGCTGCGATCGCCGCTGCCCAAGAAGGCGCAACGTACCTAGATCCACAAATTGCCCGTCGTGTGATCGAACATCTCAAACCGCCAACACCGACAGGCAACATTGGTCATTTGTCTAAGCGAGAGCAGGAAGTACTTGAGCTTATGGTTGAAGGTCAAAGCAATCCTGAGATTGCGGCGGCACTGTACCTCAGCCCCAACACAGTCAAAACACACATTCGCGGCATTATGAACAAACTTGCCGTTGACGATCGCGTTCAAGCGGCAGTCGTCGCCTTGCGTTCAGGGTTGGTTAAGTAAGCTAGCGGTCGTTGTGGTTGCTCATCCAACGGTCGATCGAAAAACAGGCAAGCGTATCTTTCAACCCCTTAAGCGAACTCTCTCAAAAGAATGCGGATGGCTCAGGCAGTTGTGCCTTTACGACTGGTCACTTTTATAGCTGTCACCCTCTAAATTGACATCGCTTGCGACTGTCCTATCCTTAGAGAGCATAACTTATTACTTTTTCTGCGAACGATATTCCGATTAGGATCTAGAATTAGGGTGTACAGCATTAGCAGTTCCTGTAATCGGAAACAAAGTTTAGCTTTTTTCGTTCATGCTCTTTGCATTTAGACTCTGGGCTGAACGCTGAGCAAAAAACTTAGTGTGTTCCACCGCGCTCCTTAATCTACAAAACACGGCTTGATCAGCGGCATCTTAGAGATGAAAGTTTCTAGCTCTTGTCTTCAGTGGTTGAGACTTCTGGTTTTTGTGTTTAAGGTCTGCGGCTTTTAGAGACGATGCCAGACTCAGTGAACCAAGCTGGCTGGTTTGCTGTCCAATTCTAAACATGTAGCCAACTGTATGAATTTTTACTTCGAGTACCAATTTAATGCTTTTGGATGATGTCTAAGGTTGGGGTGTAGTTGTTAGGCTAGTCGTATTGTCCTCGGTTCATCCTGCATTTCTTGGCAGTCAACGTGAACTAATTTGTAATGTCTGGATGGGAAAGATGAAATTTGACGATATCTATCAGTTTTTCCAAACGCCACCACCGTTCTATCTCAACAAAGAGTTAGCGGTGTGTTACGTCCTCTCCGTTTTATCGCGTGGTGATTCTTATGGTACAGAGCTGATTCAACTCTTGGAGACCGATCATCCAACATATCGCCTCTCTGATACCGTGCTGTACAGCGCGCTGAAATTCTTAGAGGATGAGCAGATTGTTGAAGGATATTGGAAGAAGGTTGAGGGTCGCGGTCGTCCCCGCCGGATGTACCAGATCCGCTCTGAGATGGCGAAACAAGCGCAAGACCTGACTCGACTCTGGTATGACTATCTCAGAAGTCATAGTACTGTGCCTCACCCAAAGGAGCTAGCTCCGAGTCACAATTAGCGCCTGTTTGTGGCAGCGGCATTTCTGGCAGCGCGATCGAGCCTCTAGGGCTTCGCTTGGGCATTCCTAAGCTCTATGGTCGCTAGGCTTCAATAGCTCATGGTGTGGGGGAGTGCAAGCATGCACTCCCCCCTTTTGCTAGAGCCTATTTTGCTTGAGGTTGTGAAACAGCGTAAGCTAGAAGGGTGAACGGTTCTAGGTAAGAGTCAAACAATGAGCGCTCCTGTTCTGCCGTCAATCTTTGTACTGGCATTGCTGATGTCAGTTGGTCTGGTGTTCTTTATCCGGGCTTCGGTTAAAGATCGGATCGAGGTCGTGAGGCTGGCTTCAGAGCAGTCAGAGGTCTCGCTGTTAGACCAACTTCAGGCTTATTTTACTCAGCGTGCGTATCGGATTGTTGCAACCGATGCGGCACAGCTTCAGGTGACATTTGAGGGTTTTGTTAGACCGAGTCTGGTGATGGCTATTTTTTTGACCTTGCTGGCGGCGATCGGCTTTCTCTGTCTGGCGTTGATGCTATCAATTCTGTTTCCCAATGCTTCTGAAGTGTTGCTAGGGTTAACAGTGCTTTCGCCGATCGCTGGGCTTTTTTACTGGCGTAGGGCTGCACGCCCTGAACAGGTTTTGCTGAAGGTTGAAGGAAGTAGTCCTTCAGAGGCTGGACAACTAAGTGTTGTTACCGTCACAGCACACCGCGATGAATTGGCAGAAGTACAGCGCAATCTATCCCTGAAGCCACTTTAGATACCGAAGTTAGACACTGAAGACAGATCATAGTGAAACCCCGCCTGAAAGATTACAAGCGGGGTTCTTTTGATTGGATGCTTCGACTGTCAAGGACTCGCATGCTGCGGGCATCAGCATGCTCACTAGCAGCTAGAACTGTCAACTGACGTTCAACAGCTCTGAGCGATCACTGGAAGCTCATCAGATTCCTCATCCGGCAGTTTGAGGCTGGGGAACAGAAAATGGTTTTCTTCAACGTACTGCGCTCCAAATAGCCCCTTCTCTGCCCAGAAGTACCGATCCGTGGTGTGTTCATTGCGCTTGACCAGCAGCAAAGCTGGTGGTGCAATGCCTTCTGAGTGGATGAATTTTCGGGCTGCTGTCACCGGTTTGTCCTCTCCGCATTCGATGCTGAATTGAGGCACATTCTCCAGAATTCTCCGACCTTCCTGCCGTCGTCGGCTTTTCCGCTTACGTCTCCTTGCCAATCCCGTTCCCCCCTTTGTTGTCGCTCAAGTGTAGTGATAGTTACAAAGACGACGCAAGTATATCGATTCGGGACTGAAATTTCAACTTGTTTTAACCCATTGATACAAAGATTAAATCTTACCTGGGGCGCAAATTAAAAGATGTCCTTCTACCAGGCGATTGTAGCCTCTTAACAAGGGCACTTGCAGGGTGCCTTCACTTGAAACATGAAGGTGCAAGTAGTTTTAATTAAGGCGTAGGAGGAGAAAAGCGAAGCTTTCTACCTTTTTTTGCAAGGAGTCCTCTAAGTTTCTTGGTGATCTCAAGCGCAAGAGTGATTGAGTCCGTTTAAGTGAGGCTGCTGTAGGAAGGGAATCAAATGCCTTTGCGTGTCTGAAACTTTTGATTGGTGTGGGGTGTTTGAGGTTCAAACAACCGAGCTATGCTTGAAACCAGATCAGAAAAGAGTGCTTCCAAGTTGCTCTCAAAAACCGCTTCATGTTGATGCTGACCAGCTCGGAATTTATTGCTCTTTGTCGGGCACAAGTTGTGCTCCTAACGCAAGCGCTAGGAGCGTCCTTGAGCGTTGTGTATTTGACAGACGAACTGGCGGACGGTGCAGAGACACAGTTAATCCCTGTGATTGCTTATCCAGAAACAGCTACGGACTGGCAGGCAAGGAGAGCGTCTCGATCGCTCATGTCTGCGATCGCCACAGCTAAACCGACTCCTCGGTTCCTCACAAACTCGCCTTCTGATCTGTCTCAAGTCAAACAGCTTTCGGCATCTGCACCTGAACGGCTGCCAATTCATGCCTCTGAGTCATTGTCAGATTGTTTAGAGCCTAACGTTGATCATGCTGCACGTCCCCAAAGTAACGCAGGACGCGCGGCGTTAGTCGCTGAGCGACGCGTTGTCTTACCGCTCATGCACGAAGACGTTGTGCTGGGGTTGCTGGTCACTGAGCGAAGCGATCGCCCTTGGACTGAGCGGGAGCAAACGCAAATTCATCAGATCGCTGAGACGCTCGCGATCGCGTGTGTCCTCGATCAGCGCTACCGATGGTTAAAGCAAGACCATCGTCAGCAGCAACAGCTTCAAGCACAGCAGCACGACTTGTTAGATAACTTGCTGCATCAATTTCGCAACTCTCTCACAGCACTCCAGACGTTTGGTAAGTTGATTCTTAAACGGTTGTTACCGGAGGATGCAAATCGCGAGGTTGCTGCCAGCCTTGTGCGCGAGACGGCCCGCTTGCGTGACCTGGCGGAGCAGCTTGAAGCGGCTGTCGCCGAAACGGACGCAGCCAGAATGCCACAGCTAGTGTTGCCGCCTGGGTTGGACGATCGACAGTTGGGCGATCGCACCGCCGATGAAGGCACGACGCTACAGCAGCGTATACAACCGCTCCCTCTTTTGCCAGCAGCCGGTCTGCTGTCGGGTAAACCCCTGATTTTAGAGCCGTGTGCCATCGCAACGGTGTTGGAGCCATTGCTGGCATCGACCAGCGCGATCGCCCAAGACCGTGCCCTGACTCTGCTCACTGACATTCCCGCTGATCTGCCCCCCGTTCAGGCTCATGTGCAGATCCTTCGGGAAGTTTTAAGCAATGCGATCGACAACGCCTTGAAATACACCCCAGCCGGTGGACTTGTTTTAGTACAAGCTCGTCTGGTGCAGGCGACTGTGGGGATTACTACAGGGCAGACGGCAGACGGCATAGAACAAAAGCTAGAGATTGCCATCACGGATACCGGTCCAGGCATTCCACCTCAAGACCTGCGCCATCTTTTTGAGCGCCGCTACCGGGGTGTGCAAGCTCAGACTGGCATTCCTGGCAGTGGGCTAGGCTTGTCGATCGCGCGTGCTTTGGTCACACAGATGCAGGGTGAAATTGACGTGTTTAGCCCTGCACGTGTAAACGGGATCAAGCAGCATAGAGCTGAGGAAATGGCGAACCACGGCTCAGGTACGACTGTTGTCGTGCGGTTAGCGATCGTCCAGCCTCAAGACTCTGAGCCTTAGAGGCTGAACCAGGGCGACCATCTGTAGGGACGCTCCAGATAACATCCTCTGAAACGTTCCCCTCCAGTCCGTGGTCTTCATAGGGCTGTAGCAACAGGTCGGCAGCGACGTTAGCGAATCACAAGGTCTGACGTAAGCGTTAAGTTCAGATCGGTGTTGGGGTTAATCGCCAACAAATCCACTTTGTCTTTACCGAGGAAGAAGCCTGCAAGGGCACCCACTGCTGCCCCAGGCAGCACTTCCTCAGCTTTGATAACGCGATCGCCCGTCACACCAGAAATGCCAGCAGCAGCACCTGCTCCCACCACAGTACCCGCAATAATTTTGCCAACGTTGGCACCTTTAGACACGGTTTCAGTTTTAGTAATCAGCTCAGAGTTGGCGCTCACTGGCAACTGCGTCCCATTGGGTAGCACAATCTGGCTGGCGACGAACTGAGCGCCGCCCTGCGTCACTTGCAGTTGCCCAACCACGTCACTATTAGCTGGAATCAGCACTCGTCCTTGAGCGTCAACAATATTCTGTGACACTTTGAGCGTGACAGGTATGGGATTCGGTTCATTCTTCGCTAGTAGGATTTTATCCGCTCTTTCATACCGCACAGGGAGCGCTGTGCCAGCCGGAATGCGGACACCCTGGGGCACAGCACCGACAATGTAGGGTGAGTTAATGGCTGGTGCCTGTCCTGCACTGACCAATGCCTGGTAAACAAACGCAGCCACTTCAGCCCGCGTAGCGGTTTGATTGGGGTTTAGCGTCTTGACATCAGGATAGTTAACGACAATCTGCTTTTGCGTCGCTGCCGCAAGACTGGAACGAGCATAGTCAGGAATGCTAGCAGCGTCGTTGTACACGCCTAACGCGCTGTCAACCTGCCCGCTGACGGTGTAGTTCAAGCCGTTTGCTAGCGATACCAGCACCTGAGCACGGGGAATATTCTCGCCTGGTCGGAAGGTATTACCAGGGTAGCCAGCTAGAAAGCCAGTCGTATACGCTGCCTGGATGGCATCAGTCGCCCAGAAGCCAGCCGGAATATCTGTGAACTGGACGGGATTACGGATGGGCGCTTTATTGAACGCTTTGCGAATAATTGAAGCGAACTGAGCACGAGTGACAGGTTCTTCAGGACGAAAGGAGCCATCAGGAAACCCAGCGATCAGCCCCCGGTTCACAAGTTCTTGAATAAAGCCGCTCGCCCAATAGGTAGATGGCACATCTGGAAAGGTCGTTTGGGCAGAGGCAGGAGCCGTCATGATGATGGGTGCAACGGTTCCCGCCGTCATACCCAGAGCAACCAATATGGCTGTTCCAGACTTCCACGCGTAGGCATAAGACATGGGGAGGTTCTCCAAATAGATATTGATGATGCGTTAGTTATACAGACCAGAAAGGAGTCTGAAGGTTCCTAGTCGAAAATTCGGCAAAAAACACCGTTTTTCCAGCGTAAAACTCGTGATTCTAGTGATCGCGATCGAGGCTTTTTTCCTCCTGCTCACAGTGGAGACGGATTGCTTATGCAATTAGTTGCGGTTAAAATGGCGGAGAATTGTGAGGGAAAGTTGACCGTGATGATACCCGCTCTACGTGCAAACGCACGATTATTTTCCAACGGCTTAAGCAGGAGCACGATGTCGGTGAGTGCTGCCACAATGCGATCGGCTTAAATTCTTCCCGATGAAAACGATCGCACGTCGGTTTTGCCAGGAAGATAAGTTAGAGAAGCAGTAGATGACCAGAAGCCATCAGCGATAGCATTACGGGCAGGCATTGATGATGATTTTTGACCCGGTTGACTTACAGGTAATACGGGAGTGCTGTCAGGACGAGGCAGCCTTTGAGCGTCTTCAACGCGTTCTGGCAAAATATTCGACGCTGCCTGCTCAACCAGCGCCACCACGCCAAATTTGGTATGAAGCCATTTTGCAGGCATTGCCCGATCGCGTGTTTCTGGTCAACCGCAATGGTGACAGCCTGGATTTCAAAGGTACGCCAGAAGATGCGGCTCATGGTTTCAGCCGCGACACGATCGTTGGCACGAATCTACGTGAGTTTTTACCAGAGGATATCGCCCAACGCTGTTTGGCTGCGATCGCCCGTACCCTTGACTTTGGCGAACTACAGACCCTGGAATATCAACTTCCTAACGCTTGGGAAGTAGACAGCGGCGCACTGCGGGATTATGAAGTGCGTCTGGTCTTGAGTGGTGAGTCGGAAGTCTTAGGCATTGAGCGCGACATCACTATACGCAAGCGCACAGAGCAAGCCCTGCGGGAACGCGAAGATCGCTATCGATCGCTCTACAACAACACACCTGCGATGCTGCAATCGATCGATAGCCACGGCTGCCTGCTTAGTGTAAGTGAGCATTGGCTAGCTTCGATGGGGTACACGCGCGGTGAGGTCTTGGGGCGCAAAGCAGTAGAGTTTATGACCCCAGCGTCGCGTCATCACGCCGAAGCGGTTGTGCTGCCAGACTACTTTAAAACAGGCATGTGTAGCGATGTACCTTATCAGTTCGTGAAGCAGAATGGCAAAGTGATGGACGTTTTGCTGTCTGCGATCGCAGAACGAGATGCTGACGGGACAATCATCCGTTCCTTAGCTGTTTTAACGGATGTAACGGTGCGCAGACAGGCAGAACGAGCGAGCGATCGTGAACGTCGCCTCTTTGCGGAAGGCTCAGTTGTTGTCTTTCGGTGGTTAGCACAACCAGGCTTTCCGGTGGAATATGTCTCTGCCAACGTCAGACAGTTTGGCTACCAGCCAGAAGCTTTGATGGGCGGCAGATTCCTCTACGGCGACATTATTTACGCTGAAGATGCCGCGAGGGTGTCTGCGGAAGTTGAGTCTAGTGGTGCCGCAAAGCTGACTAGCATTGAGCAAGATTACCGCATCGTCAAGGCAGATGGCGATGTGCGCTGGGTGTATGACTTTTGTAGCCTGATCTACAACGAGCAGGGAAATGTCACCGCGTACGAAGGCTACATTCTAGACATTACCGAGCGGAAGCGATCGGAGCAAGCCCTCCGCGAATCAGAGGAAAAATTTTCCATCGTCTTTCGGTGCAGTCCGACCGCAATGACCCTCACAACGCTAGAGACTGCCTCTCTAGCCCGCGTTATTGACGTAAACGATAGCTTTTTGCAGGTCACAGGCTATCAGAGAGAGGATGCGATCGGGCTTACCGTCACTGAGTTGAATATTTGGGTCGATTTAGCTGCCCGTACCAGAATGTTGCAGATTCTTCAGGAGTCTGGCTCGGTGCGGAACCTGGAAATGAAGTTTCGCCGTAAGTCTGGTGAAATTGGTGTTGCACTCCTATCAGCAGAAATTGTGAGTCTACAAGGGGTCTCTTGCCTGCTAACGGACACTACTGATATTACCGATCGCAAGCGCACAGAAGAAGCGCTCCAAATCAGTGAAGGGCGGAATCTAGCGTTTTTGAATGCAATACCCGACATGATGTTTCGCATTCGGCGAGACGGAGTATACCTGGACTGTAAAGCGGATCAAGAGAGCGATTTTGTCACCTCGCCAAGCGACATGATCGGCAAAACCGTCTATGAGGTTTTACCGCCCGAAACTGCTCAGCAGCGCATGACATACATCGATCGCGCGCTAGAAACCGGAGAGATCCAAATTTTTGAATACCAACTGCTCAACCGGGGTGAACTGCGCGATTATGAGGCCCGCCTGGTTGTGAGCGGCAAGGATGAAGTGCTAGCCATTGTGCGCGAAATTACGCAACGCAAGCGGGCGGCGGCTCAGCTACAAGCAAATGTCGAGCGCGATCGCCTCCTGGGGCTCATTGCTCTCCGCATTCGGCGATCGCTCAACCTGGATCAAATTCTCACGACGACCGTAGCCGAAGTGCGTCAATTTTTGAAGGTCGATCGTGTTTTTATTGGTCAAATCGACGCGGCCTGGCAGGGCAAAATTGTCGCCGAGTCCGCGGCTCCAGAATGGGGATCAATCCTCACCTGGATCGTAGACGACCTTTACCTGCGCGAAATCCGGGCACTCTTCGCCCAAGGGCAAGTGCAGGCAATTGACGATACTGCCAACGCCAAATTATCACCCTTGTTAGCCACTTACTACACGCGCTGCCACATTAAAGCCAGTCTTGGAGTGCCTATTATGCTTGGCGATGACTTTTTCGGCGTACTGGTTGCCAATCAGTGTGATCAACCGCGTCACTGGGCAGCCTTTGAGATTCAGCTTTTAGAACAGCTAGCCGTGCAGGTGGCGATCGCCCTTCAGCAAGCAGAACTATACCAGCAAGTGCAAACCCTCGCCGCCAACCTGGAACAGCAGGTACAGGAACGCACAGCCCAGCTTCAACAGAATATGCAGGAACTTCAGGAACTCAGTCAAACCAAAGACGACTTTCTGAACGCTGTTTCTCACGATCTGCGGACACCCATCATGGGCACCATGATGGTACTCAAAAACTTACAGCAAAAGTCAGGCGATTCTGTCATCATTTCGCGCTCTGTTTTAGAACGCATGGCACAAAGCAGCGATCGCCAGCTCAGCATGATCAATTCCCTTTTGGAAGCACACTCAAGCGAAGCGTGGGGCATGAATTTACACTGCGAACGACTGCCTTTGAGTCCTCTGGTGCAGACGATCGTGGAGGATCTTGCTGCCTTGCTGGTCGAAAACCAGGCAACGCTAATCAAGCAAGTTCCGCCTGAACTACCGCCCGTAACGGCTGATCCGGCTCTTATTCGGCGCGTGTTTGAAAACCTGCTCACAAATGCTCTCAAACATAACCCGCCAAAACTGCATGTCACCTTAAGCGCCAGGATTGAGGACGACATGATCCGCTGTAGTGTTCAGGACGATGGCGTTGGCATGACTCCCAGTGAGTGCGATTCCCTCTTTGAGCGTTACGTTCGCGGCACCCGCGCCCGTCGCTCGACTGGCATTGGTCTAGGTCTCTACCTTTGCCGCCAAATCATCACAGCTCACGGGGGGCAAATTGGTGCGATTAGTGCGCCTGGTGAGGGTGCAAGCTTTTGGTTTACCCTGCCACAAGCGCCTGAGTCCTAGCGCTCGTGTCTCACTCAATCGGAATGCCTCAGTCAAGATAAGAAAGGGCAGGAGCGCTCGATCGAGTGTTCCTGCCATGTACCTCACCGAAACGGTTCACAATGCCGAAGAATTCAATCTTCCGCCCCTACCATTAGCTTCTGAAGTGACTCCAAGCCTTTTTTGACCCGACGCGAAACGGTCACAGCACTGATGCCTAGTCGATCGGCAGTTTCTTTTTGGGTGAGATCATGAAGAAAGACAAACTCCAAAATTTCGCGAGTTCGATTCTCTAGTTGCACAAGTGACTGTTGCAACCGAAGCTGGTCTTCTTGCGCCAGTTGAAAACTGCGATATTGGGTGTCTGGCACCAATTCCCCTAACGATGCTGCACCGTCGTCCTCGTCACGTACGGGTGCATCTAAGCTGAGCATGGCACGGTTGCGGCAGGCTAACTTCACTTCTTGCCATTCCGCCAAACTGATGTCGATCGCTGCTGCAATCTCTACATCGAGCGGCTGACGTTTCAGCTTACCCTGTAAATCACGCACTGCCAGTGCCGCCTGCCGCTCGAGCGCCTGCCAGCGCCGGGGAATACGCACAGAAGGGCTTTTGTCACGCAGATAATGCTGAATCTCGCCCCGAATATAAGGAATGGCAAATGAACTGAAGGCGTGCCCTTTCGAGAGATCGAAGCGTTCGATCGCTCGAATCAAACCAATCGAACCAACCTGAAGCAAATCCTCGTAACATTCGGCGCATTGGTGCAGCCAATGATGCGCTTCTTTTCTGACTAAACCAATATTAAGTTCAACTAATTGATTACGAACCTGTAGACAAGGCGCTTGCTGATAAGAGCGCAGAAGTTGCAAACTCTCGCTTTTCAATTCACAGTTGGTTGTCGTAAGCATGACGAATTTCAGTCGGTAGAGCAAGTGACATCAGGACGATTCAAACACAGTCTATTTGACGCTCAGCAGGGCACACTGATCGAAAACTTACACTCAAGAGTATAGAGTCTTTCAAACGACTGACAACTTGGCTAGAAACGGCAGTACAAGCATTGGGTCAAACTCAGCCTTTTTGATGTAACCAAGTTTTATGCTGCTCTACCGTTGCAAGCTAACTCTATTCGTTTCTGTAGACCAGGAGCAACGGCATTTCTACGGATTTGGTCACAAGAAGGATAGTCCGATCGAACGGCGAATTTTTCTCAAGGGCTGAAGCCGCGTTTTGCCAATCGAGATTTTACATAAACAGATTACTCTCCCAGAAACATACCGTGAACCTCATTCATACTACGGAAAGGTAAGGGAGCAAAAATTAGTTTTTGCTTCCCACAAGATGATCGCTTTGCTGTATGGCAGTAGTCAAATTGTTTCGGACAAGGTGCAGAGATGTCACTCCTGGCTTGAGGCGAGCAACCTCACGCCTCCGTTGAAGCCAGTGTCCTGAAGAATGCTGATGGCAAACATGACTCCAAGCTTTGTGAGAATATTAGGGCACAAAAACAAAAAAGGGGCATGAAGCCCCCAAGCAATTTGAATAGCGCCATTTGAATAGCACCTGAATCGTGAAGTCTAAAACTGTTTATGCTGCCGCTTGCACCAATGGTGGAAAGTTGATCCAGAAGCATACCCTCAGGTCTCACGGTCGATCGCTAAAGATGTCTCAGGAGAGGCGTTTTGTGAAAGTGCTGAGTGTTTTTATGGAATGGCTCAGCACTTTCACGGAGAGGCACTGCGGTTTAAACCAAAGACATTTAGACGGCAGTTGGTTCAATGCGTGCGTAGAAGAGTCCACGAATCTTAACATCACTGGCCTTTTTGGAACCCATATCGGTTTCAGAAGGCTGTTCGCTTTCAAACGTGCCTGCAATTTCGCCCGTCACGTTATCAATTCTGGCAACCCGCAACGAAATCTTACCTTTGTCAAGCTGAAAGCGCTTAGTATTTTCCTTTGCCAGTTCTTCATCATCTGCCTGCCCTGGAAGCGCTACCGCGTTATCGTAGCCAGCGGTCAAACCACGTCCTTTGGGGTCAAGAAAATTGGAGGTGCGGTAGGAGGGAACCTTGAATATGCCTTCAAAATCAGTTGAGGTGCTGATGCTGCTTAACCCAGGCTGAGTCGTGGCAACTAGACTTTTGATGGTGAAGAGAAACGGCACCCGCTCACCACCAGGAAGCTGGACAGTAATAGCCTGGAAGTCAATGCCATCTTGCTCAACAAAGGTGAGGCTGCCATCAGGATTGACGTTGAGCTTGCCCTCTACCGACTCAATGCTAGAGGTGTAACGGGTCATTAATTTGGCGGAAACAAACTCTGCCTTTTGTCGCTTGTTCGCAGATTCTTCCTTAACCATAAAACTCGTCGGCTGTAAGCAAAGAGAGTTTAGTGAGTAAGACTGATCAGGATCGATCGCGATCGACCCACGAGACGTTTCTTCCAGCAAAGGACAACTGTTGGCTAAGCCTGTACCTCGAATTTGATCGTAGGTTAGAGCTTCTTTAGCAAGGGCTGGGCTGGTAGCAAAAGCAGCCAGTAGGCTGAAGCAAACTGCCAGAAGTGCAACGGTTAAAGCGCGGTACCCCATGAAAACCTCAATATCAACGTAAATATTTTTTTGCCAGTGCAAGCCAGAACCGGGTTTCAGTGGTCTTCATTCATTAAGGCAGGAGGAGTGCCCCTTCAATAAATCATGACAGTGAGCAAAGCTCTCCAGGAAAGCCCAGATGCCGACCGTCTGAAGCCATACCTAAGGCTTGAAGAGACAGATTGAACCACACCTACACTTGACTAAGTTCTCATGCCCCGGAATGATTTAACAAAGGTTTCACCTTAAATTTTACATGGCAATGCAGCCTTTACTTTGGCTTGGAGCAACAAAATTAGTCTCGCTATTAGGGATGGCTAGTAGCTGCCTCCCCGTCAAGGGTTCGACTTCTGTACCCCATCTAACTAAGATGGCTATGCGGTTATAAATGGTCTGATGGCGTTTATAGGTATCTACTTTAATGAGCAATCGCGATCGCTTTGAGGCAGAGCAGCTTGAATTTGAATCTAAGCTACAGTCTGTTAGTGAAACCATCCGGCACCTGGCTAGCAGCCGACAGGGGGATAATCTGGCGTTACTAGCACTGCTAAGGACGTTAGAGGGATTACACCAGGAAATCCGGGATACGTTCTTTCAAGAGTCTTTACCCGATAGCCGTCAGGCGCTGTATAGCTTACTGAAGGACATTGAAGCCTCTGGCGGCTGGCCCTACATTCACCGCATGAAGCTACAGTCATTGCTAACCAAGTTTCAAGATTTAGCGGATGGAGACGTTGCGTCAATCTTCGCTCGCTCGGACTCTACTGCCGCTGTTGAGACGATCGATTAAAGTCAATCTGTATGTCAGCGATCGTGGTGACGCTCCGTAGAGGCGTGATTGTTTGGCAATGTAGTGCAGCCTACTTCATCGGCTAAATGGTGCATCGCTCAAGAGCCTAGACCGCCGCACA
>JACMKO010000274.1 GCA_014380065.1 Leptolyngbya sp. ES-bin-22
CTTTTAAACGGTTGCCGCCGACACCGCAGCGGGTGGAGTGCCTTTCAGCTCCGGTTCCTTAAAGATCTTCAAGCGCCCGTAGAGCGACTCGCTGTAGAGTACAACGATGAAGACAATGCCCTGAAACACTAGAACTGTGGCATCAGGCATGTTGAACACCCGTTGGAGTGCGCCCCCGCTGGCAATGATGCCACCCAGCAAGATAGCGACCAGTGCTGCCGCAAGCGGGTTGTAGCGGGCAACGAAAGCGACCAAAATGCCTGCGTAGCCGTAGCCTGCGATGATGGAGGCGTTTGCCTGCCCTTGCACGGCAGCGACCTCAACCATGCCTGCCAAGCCAGCGCAAGAGCCTGCGAGGAAGCAGATAATGATGGTGAGCTTGCCAACCGGTAGCCCCGCAATGCGCGCCGCTTTGATGTTGCCGCCTGCTGTGCGAGCCGCAAAGCCAAAGGTGGTGTGCTGAATTAAGAAGTAGGCAATGACGCAGGCGATAATGCCGTAAATCAACCCGTAGTGAATCCGCGTAGAAAAGATATTCCCAATTTTGTAGATATCGGGAATCGGAAAGCTAGACGGCTTGTTGAGCGATGACGGATCTTTCATGGAACCCTCAACCAGGTGATTGAGCAGGGCGATCGCAATGTAGTTCATCAGCAAACTACTAATGGTTTCATTGACGGCTCGGTAGTGCCGCAACGCACCGACGATCGCAATCCACACGCCGCCAAACAAAATGCCACCCAGAGCCATCCCAAGCTGCACGACCAGCGGTGGTAAGCCCAGAAGATTCTGAACCTGATCCGGTGACGGTAGCACACTGCCATAGGAAAGCAACAGACCAAAGATGGTCGCACCGATGCCGCCCATCACCAGTGCCCCTTCATTGCCAATGATCATCAGACCCAGACGAGCAGGCAGTGCTGTACACAGTGCAGTCAGCATCAACGGTGCAGCGCGTAGGAGAGTGCCTTGGAACGATCGCCAGTTGCCAAACGCCGACTTGTAAATCGCTTCGTAAATTGCAAACGGGTTTTTGCCGCAGATGGCGCAGAAAATACCAAAGATGACCAACGCGACAAGCAGTGCCCCGAACGGGAGGCAAATGGCTTCAGCGGTCGATCGCCAGTTAGAACGACTAAGTGCCATAGGTCAGCTCACCTTCCCTACAACGCCTTCAGCCAGCCAATTGATCTGAGTAGTGGCGGCATCGGTCACTTTATAGGTTGTGCCTGCTGGAATCTTTACCGCGCCCGTGTTGTCTTTAATCGCGCCTTTATAAACGATCAACGACTCGTCAACAATTTTAGCCTTTGTCGCGTCAACATCCTTCTTGGCGGCTGCCGATACGGCTGGACCAAACGTTGCCAGACTGATGTAATCCTCCTTAAGGCTGCCAATAACCTGATGCGGAATGCCACCGTTCATGAGGGTCTTGCCTGACTTGAGCAATTCAACATACTTTTTGTGAATGGTTGGCCAGTTATAAACTGTTCCCGTCAGGTAGCCCTTTGGTGCCAATGCTGACTGATCCGAATGGAGACCGCTCGAAAAGATGCCGCGCTTTTCAGCCGTTTCAATGACCACTTTCGGACTGTCCACATGCACACTAATGACATCTACACCCTGGTCTGCCAGAGAATTGGTTGCTTCTGCTTCTTTCACGGGCAGCGACCAATCGCCTGTGAAAATGACCTGCATTTTAATATCAGGCTTGATGCTACGTGCCCCCAACATGAAGCTGTTGATATTTCGCAGCACTGGATTGATGGGTTTTGCCCCCACAAAGCCGAGTTTCCCTGTCTTTGTGGTTTGAGCGGCAATGCGTCCGGCGAGGTATTGCCCCTCGTCGAGCAATGCAAAATAGCTACCCACGTTTTTGGGTAAGCCTTCTTTCCAGAGTGTGCCGGAGTGGAAGAACTGCACGTCTGGGTAGTCTTTGGCGACTGCCAGCACGTGTGGGTCGAAATAGCCAAACGACGTGGGCACGATGACGGTGGCTCCATTCTGGTCAATCATGTTGCGCATGACTTCCTGAACTTCCTTGGTTTCAGGGACGCTTTCTTGCTCGACGATCTTGATGCCAGGAATAGAGGCGATCGCGGCGGCACCTTTTGCCTGCGCTTGATTCCAGCCATAGTCATCTTTGGGCGCGTTGTAGATAAAGCCAATCACAATGGGCTTGTCAGCCACGGGACTGGCCGCCCCACCGCCACTTGCTTGCGTTTCAGGTGGCGCAGAGGAACAGCCCGTCCACAGCTTAGACGTTGCTCCAAACGCAGCGGTTGCCATCAGCCCCCGAATGATTTGACGGCGAGGAATATACAGAGGTCTTCTCGTGCTCACGTTCTAATTCTCCTAAGGAAACAATGATGAGTGGAACTAACCACACGCATGAAGTGGGGGGATGTGAAGCGATGGGATTACGTTTGGGACTGCAACGTTACTGGTAGCCAGCGGTAGCAGGATGTTTGTCAGCCTATGAGAAAAAAAAAACTCAAAATGTGCCGGATATGACATTTAGCTATTTCGATGCGGTTCTCTAAAAGTGTGCCCAAAGTAAGACGAATGTCATGTGTATGACAAAGTATCCCCTAGGAAGCGCATACGATCAGCAGCCAAGCAAAACTAAAGAGGACTCTAGAGAGGGCTTCAGCGTTTTTAATACAAGTACTTTAGCAGTCAAATTCGCGTCTACCGACGAATCGTGATAAACAGTTTAGAAGCCGTCTCCAGGATACGATCGCGGCTTCTTACATACCAACTACGAACTTTAGTGTTAGCTGAGGCTCTGATGGTAAGAGCTTGATTCAGTGTTTATTTTTGTAGCGTTTGCCTACTTTTACGTCGTATGGATGCTGATGCAGCACTCAGAATTGTTGAGCACGCGTTAAGCCATGAACGTCTAGGACGGTTGCAGGCGATCGTGTTTCGGCAAGCGTGGGAGGACTTGTCGTATCAAGAGATTGCCAAACAGTCTGGCTATGAAGTTGGTTACATCAAACAAACTGGATCACAGCTCTGGCAAGCGCTCTCACAAGTATTTGGCGAACATGTGAGTAAGCATAATCTTCAAGTCGTATTGAAGCGGTATGCCAGTCGAGAAGAATTTAAAAGCCAGAAGTCAGGTGGTGTTACTGGCTCCACGCGTGCAGGAGACGGCAATGACATTAGAAGTCAAGAGCAAGGAGAGGCGCGTCTACCGGCTCACCCCACACCCGTCTCCCCACACTCTGCTCCCGATCTAGACTGGGGTGAAGCCAGTGATGTCTCGGTTTTCTACGGTCGATCGGCTGAACTTGCCAGGCTAGAAGCATGGGTGCTGGACGATCGCTGCCGTTTGCTTGGCTTGTTTGGCATGGGTGGCATTGGCAAAACGGCGTTATCTGTCCGGTTGGCGAAGCAGATTCAGGGCAATTTTGCCTATGTCATTTGGCGATCGCTCCGCAACGCGCCACCCATTCGCGACTTGCTGAACGATCTCATTCAATTCGTTGCTGATCAACCCACGCCAGCGCTGTTGCCGGACACAGACACGTTAGACAAGCAAATTTTGCGGCTACTGCACTACCTCCGTGTTCACCGCTGTTTGCTGATTCTGGATAACGCCGAAACAGTGATGCAAGCGGGCGATCGCGACGGTGGCTATCAACCGGGCTACGAGGGCTACGGTCAGCTTTTGCGCTGCGTTGGCGAAACCCCACACCAAAGCTGCTTGCTCATCACCAGTCGCGAAAAACCGAAAGGGTTGGCTCCTAAAGAAGGCGACAGCTTGCCCGTGCGATCGCTCCAGCTTACAGGCGTAACGCCTGCAATCGGGCGTGAACTCTTGAGCGTGAAAGGAACCTTTTCCGGCTCTGAGGCAGAATGGCAACGCCTGGTTAATCATTATGCAGGCAATCCTTTAGCGCTAAAGATTGTGGCAACCGCGATCGCCGATTTCTTTGACGGCAGTTTGACGCAATTTTTAGACTTCTCACAACAAGGCAGTTCCGTGTTTGGCGACATTCGTGATCTGCTGGCGCGTCAAATCGGTCGTTTGTCTGACCTGGAGCAACAGGTGATGTTCTGGTTAGCAATCAACCGCGAACCGATTCGCTTTGCAGCATTACAGTCCGACTGTCTGCCACCTGCCACCCCTGCCCAACTGCTCGAAACCCTCACCGCCCTCGAACGTCGCTCCCTGATTGAAAAGAACGGCAATCTTTTCACGCTCCAGCCTGTCGTGATGGAGTACATGACGGAGCGGTTGATTGAAGGGGTGTGTGAAGAGGTGAAGGGAGTGGGGAGTGGGGAGTGGGGAGTGGGAAGCCAGGAGTCAGAAGACGAAAGCCAACTCAAAATATCTCCGAAGGAGACGCTTCGCGAACAAAACTCAAAACTCACTAGCCACGCGGCGCACTCACGAAGTGGCTCTAAAAAAGCCAGTGCGACTCAAAACTCAGAACTTAAAACTCAAAACTCAAAACTTCCTCCTACGCCCTTGCTTCGTTCCCATGCGCTCATCAAGGCTCAAACAAAGGATTATGTGCGTGAAACGCAAATTCGTTTGTTGCTGCTGCCGATCGTCGATCAACTGCTTCATACCAGCAGTCGGGCTGAGCTGGATCGTTGCCTGATGCAGCTTGTTGATCGCCTCCGAGGACAGGCACCTCACGTGATTGGCTACCTGGGCGGTAATGTGATCAATCTACTCTGCCAGCTTCAGCTTGATCGGGCAGAGGAAGGGCTACCACTGGACGATCGGGGGCTGAGTCATAAAACGATGGCGACCTTGCGCGATCGTGACTTTTCCCATCTCACCCTCTGGCAAGCCTACCTTCAAACAGTAAACCTGCACGGAACCGATTTTTCGTACTCTGATCTCAGCAAATCGATCTTTACCGAAACCTTTAGCCAAATTCTGGCGGTTGCCTTCAGCCCTGACGGTAAACTGCTGGCTGCTAGCGATATTAGCTATGAAGTGCATCTCTGGCGAGTTGCCGATGGCAAAAAACTCCTTACTTGCAAAGCCCAAGATGGTTGGGCGTGGTCAGTTGCTTTTAGCCCAGACAACCGTCTGCTTGCCAGTAGCGCCAACGGCACCATTCACCTGTGGGATGTGCAAACGGGTGACTGTGTGCGCACGCTAAAAGGGTATACCAGCCGTGTCTTTTCGCTGGCGTTTGACCCAACGGGTACGTATCTCGCCAGCGGCAACGAAGACCCTCATGTGAGAATCTGGCATGTTGCAACGGGCGCACTCACCGCTGTCTTAGCAGACCACACGGATGAAGTTCATTCAGTCGCGTTTAGCCCCGATGGTCGGCTTTTGGCTAGTGGGAGCTACGATCGCACGATCAAGCTGTGGGACGTGTCTGGCTTGAAGACTCAAAACTCAAAACTCAAAACTCAAAACTCAAAACTTCACCCCTCACTCCTCACTCCCCACCCCTCTCTTCTCACCCTCACCGGGCACTCCGATTGGGTCTGGTCTGTTAGCTTTAATCCTGATGGCACCACATTGGCAAGCAGCAGCAGCGATCGCACGATTAGACTATGGGATGTGCAAACACAGCAGTGTGTCAAAACGTTGGTGGGGCATGCTGATGCTGTGCGATCGCTGTCGTTTGCTGCGTCAAAAGGCGACGGGTTGAATGGTGCTTGTCTGGTCAGCGGTAGTGACGATCGTACAGTCAGGGTGTGGAATGACAGCGGAGACTGTTTGCGTGTCTTGCAGGGGCACACCAGTTGGATTTCTGCTGTTGCGTTCAGTCCGGATGGCTTCCTGCTGGCAAGTGGCAGTGAGGATCAGTCTGTACGTTTGTGGGATAGTCGCACCAACCAATGCTTACGGCTGCTCCAAGGCTATAACAGCGGCGTTTGGTCGATCGCCTTCAGCCCCAACGGTCAAACCCTGGTCAGCGGCGGACAAGATCGAGCCATCCGACTCTGGCATCTTTCTGAAATGAGGGGGCAGCAGTCCGCAGAACGCGAAGAACCACTAACCACTAACCACCAAAAACCAAAAACTCTCTCAACCCTTCATGGTCATACCAGTTGGGTTTGGTCAGTTGCCGTTAGTCCCGATGGTGACACGATCGCCAGCGGCAGTGAAGATGGCACCGTGCGTCTGTGGGCTTTTCCAGAGGGGCGGCAGCAGGCAGCAGGCAGCAGGCAGCACTCAGAACCCAACACTCAGAACTCAACACGTCCTCTACCTCCCCTCCCCGCTCGCGTCCCCTCATCCCTCACCCTCACCGGACACACTCATGCCGTCTGGTCAGTTGCCTTCAGCCCGGATCATCAACTGCTTGCCAGCGGTAGCCTGGATAGTACGATTCGCCTCTGGCACCGATCGGGCTACGAACTCCAACGTCTGGATGGGCACGAGGGCGGGGTTTGTGCCGTTGCCTTTGCGCCGCGATCACCCCTTGCCCAGCAACAACTGCTTGCCAGTGGCAGTCAAGATCAAACGATTCGGCTGTGGATCATCGCTACTTCGACCATACCCCTGGCTGAAAGTGAACCATCGCCGCTCACAGTGCAGCCCCTCAACACGCTGCGTGGGCATACCAGTTGGATTCGCTGTCTTGCGTTTAGCCCGGATGGGACATGGCTGGCAAGCGGCAGTTCCGACGGTCTCATCATCCTGTGGGCGGTCGAGACAGGCGATCGACTGCACACATTTCAAGCGCACGCGAGCCTGGTGCTGACCGTTACCTTCAGTCCTAACGGGAACGTGCTTGCCAGCAGTGGTGGCGATGGCATCATCAAGCTTTGGGACATTTCAGCCATTAGCCGTCAGCCGTCAGCAGTCAGTAGTCAGCCGTCAAAATTAAGGCAAACCACCTCTCAC
>JACMKO010000275.1 GCA_014380065.1 Leptolyngbya sp. ES-bin-22
AACGAGCGGTTAGCGTTCAAGCGCCTACCGTCGGAAGTGCTGACAACGCAGTAGGAGTGAGGTGTGAGGTGTGAGGTGTGAGGTGTGAGGAGTCAAAATCCACTCAAACCTTAGAACTTGAAACTCAACACGCTTCTCCCGCTCCCCCTGCCCTCCCACTCCCTCCACTCCACCATCAGCGAGATCAATCAGCGGTTACAGAGGAGCGACTGAGGTCAACAGGCAACTCGATCGCAAAGCAAGTTTGCCCTTGCCCACTGGTGACTTGAATCGAACCGCCCAAATGGTGAACCAATTTCTTCACAAGCGTTAACCCTAGCCCCGTACCGCCCTGCTTCCAAAGATCGGCGCTGGAAACCCGGTAAAACTGGTCAAAAATACGAGGGAGTTCAGTCGGCGGAATCTCAACGCCAGAGTTGGCAATCTTAAACTGAACGATGGGTGTGGTGCTGGGTGAAGTCTGTTCGAGTAGCTGCACCGTAACAGTGATGCGCCCATTGGCGGGGGTATATTTGATGGCGTTATTGACCAACTCTGTAATCACCCGGCTCAGCCCAGTGGCATCCGTCATGATCGGTGGCAGATCAGGTGCAGAGTCAATCTGTAGGGTTTGCTGCTGTGCCTGGGCACGTGTTTGAAAGGTCTCGATGATTTCGGGCAGAAAGCGTTGCAGGTAAACGGTACTTAGATCGTTTGTGTAAGCATTGGCATTGAGTCGTTGCAAATCCAATAAGTCGTTGATGAGGCTCACTTGTCGATCGCACTGATCACTGAGAATTTTCAAGTAACGACCGGTTGGGTTAGCACCTGACTCGCTCACTAAAGCAGAATGATCGCCTTGATCTAAGGTCAGTGCCAACATGCGGATTGCCATTTTGATGTTGGTCAGTGGCGTACGCAATTCATGAGACACCGTACTCAGGAAGTCATCTTTGAGCTGGTTGAGTGCCTGAAGCTCTACCATTTGGCTCTCAAGCTGTAGCGATCGCGCGATCGCTATGTTGCGTTCCTCCGCTTGCCGCCGCTCGGTGACATCACGGAAGACAATGACGGCACCTGTGATCACGTTGTTGTCGTCTAGAAACGGCGCGATGCTGGTCGTGATCGGCGTATTTTTGGCACTTTGAGAAACGAGTATGAAATCGCCCGCTGGATAGACGAGTGTGCCGTTTTGTAGTGCTTCATTCACAAAGGCGTGGGCGGTTGCTTGAGTTGCTTCATGAATGATGTGGAAGACTTCGGTAAGATTTTGATTGATCGCGGTTTCCTGTTGCCAACCGGTCAGCGCTTCGGCAATGAGATTGAGAAACTTGATGCGACAGTCAGCGTTGACCACAATGATGCCATCGCCAATTGATGCCAGGATGCTAGAAAGCCATTGTTCGCGTTTTTGCAGTGCCTGATCCAGGTGAAAACGTTGTAGTGCCGTCTCGATCGCCACATACATCTCTTGTTCTTCCACTGGCTTCAGCACATAGCCAAAGGGACCCGTGGCTTTCGCGCGTTCCATTGTGCCGCGATCGGAGTGCCCGGTCGAGTAAACTACCGGAATATGCAGGCGGTTCCAGATCTGTGCGGCTGCCTGGATGCCATCCATTTCGCCCCGCAGCCGAATATCCATCAACACTAAATCGGGACGTAGAGCAGTCGCAGTGGCAACGGCTCCTTCCCCCGTCACTGCGACTGCTGGCACCCCATACCCTAGATGTTCCAAACAGTCTTTGATATCAGCCGCAATCACGCTTTCATCTTCTACGACCAGAATTTGAATCGTCTTGGGTAGCGTTTGTTCGACGGTCAGACTGCGCATAGTGCCTTATTGCTGGTAAAAGTGATCTCAAATGCCGTGCCATGACTGCGATGCCTTGTGATACGCCCCTCTAGCTGGTGTACCAGATCGTTCACTAGCTTTAATCCCAGCGAATCTATTTTAGTCAGGTCGAGCGTGGGTGGAATGCCGATGCCGTTGTCGCTAATGGTCAGTGTGAGATTGCGATCGGTCGTCGTATGAAGACCGATCGCAATCTCGCCTGTCTGCTCAGCCGGGAAGGCATACTTCAGCGCATTCGATATCAATTCGTTGATAATCAGCCCGCAGGGAATGGCTGTATCGATATCTAGCAGAATCGGCTCAATGTCGATCTTAAGCTGGATCGCGTTTGACCGAGTATTGTAAGAACTAAATAAGCTGTTAACTAAACTAGGAATATATTGGCTCAAATCAATGTGAGCTAAATCGTCAGAGCGATAGAGCTTTTCGTGTACCAGAGCGATCGATTTAATCCGGTTCTGACTCTCCAACAAAATGCTTGCCGCTTTTGCATCGGTGACGCGTCGATATTGCAGTCGCAGCAGACTGTAAACAATTTGCAGGTTATTTTTCACTCGATGGTGAATTTCCTTCAGCAAAACCTCTTTCTCTTGCAAAGACGCTTGCAACCGTGCCTGTGTTTGGCGCAGTTCTTCAAACCGTTTGGCTGGTGTCACGTCAACGGCAACGCCCAGCGTTTGTTTGGGTGTGCCGTCTGGGTCGCGAGCAAAGACCGTTTCCTGGCATTGAAAGTAGCGCCATTCACCATCGCAAGCCTTCAGCCGTCGCTCAACATGTAAGATCTCGCCATCTGGGACGGCTTGCCAGAGCGCCACGCTCTCTGCCAATGTTGCCCAGTCGTCTGGATGCAGAATCTCGCGTGGGAAGGCTGGTGCAAGCGGCTGGATTTCGCCATCGGCATAGCCAAGCTCCTGGGTGAGCTGGTGGTTGACGTAGATGTTGCGTTGCTCCAGCAAATCAAATACATAGATTGTGGCTGGGCTGGTATCAGAAATTTTTTGAGCAAAGCGCTGGCTTTCTCGCAGGGCTGCTTTGGTCTCCTTAATTTTGGTAATGTCATGCCCCACCGACTGAAACTCAAAGAAGTGACCCGCTTCGTCAAACAACATGCGATTGTTCCACTGCACCCACCGAATGTTGTCATCGACAATGACGCGATTTTCAATGCTCACAAACGGGCTATCCCGGTTCATCGATCGCACCTGTCGATCGACCTGTTCGTAGTCTTCCTCGAAGACGACTGGCTTGTAATGACTACCGAGCAGAGTTTCGCGCGCTACCCCAAAATAGCGACAATAGGCTTCATTCACAAAGGTCAGCGTGCCGTCGGGCTGAAACCGTGTAATCAGCTCGGTTTGATCTTCGACGATCGCTCGATAACGGGCTTCGCTCACCCTTAGAGCGGCCTCAATCTGCTTGCGCTCGGCAATCTCGTGCTCCAATGTTTGGTTAGTCCTTTCTAGCTGCGCTGGACTGGGCATCGCCAGCAGTTTTGGCATGAGCGGGATGAGTTCTAACGCTGTAATGATTGAGATGGCAGCCGTCGCCATTTTGACAGTGCCGGATAGCCAATAGACGGGATACCAGAGCGTCAAAATCTCTAAAAGATGCGTG
>JACMKO010000276.1 GCA_014380065.1 Leptolyngbya sp. ES-bin-22
GGGCTATGCCAATCTCGGTATCTGTAAGTGCGCGTAGCCAATTGCCTCGATCGGCTGGCAGCCCCATCACGTAAGCCCGCACTGCCTGGATAAACAGCACGTCGGCTAAGCGGGAAAGCACGCATTGGCAGCCTAGCTGGTTGATCTCAATTTCAGCCGCAATAAACTGCAACGTCGTTTCGAGCCAGGGGATAAATTGCCCCACTTCATTCTTAATGTGAATAAGCGGAGGCAGGGCTGATAGAAGCGGATTGTGAGCGCGATCGCCCCGAAACTTAAACGTTCCCGATACCAGTTGAGTCGATAACCCGTTACCGCCATATGCAATGCGCTTATAGCCAGGATCGGGCTTTTGGGCAATCACAGTCTCAAGCGCCACCGTCGGGCTGTCGAGATCATCACAAATAATGTGATCCTGACTCTGAAGCAGGATTGCCAAATCTCCGACTTCCAGGTGAATTTGGCGCGATCGACCTTCCAGCAGCAACCAGCACTGTCCCTGCATTACTACGTGAATCGTGGCTTCATCCTCATCCTCATCGGGAATGTGAATACTCCAGGGAGCTGTAAAGCGAGCCGTGCCCAGAATGGTACTTTGCAAATGAATGGTTTGCAGGATGTCAGTCAAAGCATCGGGATGCAGCATGGGTTGCCTGGACGATTGGCTAAAAAATGGGGACGTATAGGCATTCCCTATTCACCATCCTAACGGCTATCCTGCAAAGCATTGGATTGAAGAGCAAACAATGAAAACGACTGACAATACAATCCTAATCACAGGCGGTGCAACAGGTATTGGGCTTGAGCTAGCTAAAGAGTTTGTTGCCAAGAACAATACTGTCATTATCTGTGGAAGACGAGAGGCTAAACTTAGTGAAGCCAAAAAAATACTGCCACAGGTTATTACCTATCAATGCGATATTTCAGATATTCACCAACGCAGAAAGCTCTTTGAGTTTTGCACCCAAGAACATCCTGACATTAATATTCTTGTCAACAATGCAGGTATACAGCGGGAGATTAACTTTCTTAATGGAGAGGCAGATTACTTAAGTGGTGATAGTGAAATAGCCATCAACTTTGAGGCGTGTATTCACTTGATCTCCTTATTTGTCCCATATTTTAGCAAAAGAAGTGAGGCAGCCATAGTTAACGTAACATCAGGTCTAGGGATTGTCCCATTGCACATTACGCCTGTTTACTGCGCTACAAAAGCTGGCTTACATTCATTTTCTGTTTCTTTACGGTCTCAGCTTCAAAACACGTCCATTAAAGTCTTTGAACTGATTCCACCCATTGTCGATACCGAGTTAGATAGAGGCGCAAGAGACAGACGAGGGCAGAAAGATAAGGGGATTAAGCCTGAAATTGTCTCAAAAGAGGCACTAAAAGGACTGTCAAACGATCAGCTTGAAATGCCTGTTGGTATCGTCAAACTGCTACAAATTGGCTCTCGTATTGCTCCAAGCCTGTTTCTAAAAATTATCAACAAAAAAGTGGCTACCCCATAAACTAGCCATGCAGCATAGGTCTTCAAAATGAAAAAGTCGAGTCTCAATGCAGATGTGTGTTGCTCACACATTCAACCTGACTCTGAAGCAGGAACGCTAAATTTTCGATTTCTAAGGAGGTCTGCTGCGATCGCTCTTACATAGTCAGTCTCATCCTGTAACGCCACAGATCGAATGGGATATTGAACGAATCGTTCAATATCCCAACGGTCATCCTACAAACATTCAATTACTATCTCGAAAAGCACAAACACAATGAAATTTACTCACACCAGTCTGTTTGTGAAGGATGTTCCTCAAGCCGTTGCCTTTTGTGAGCAAGCGTTTGGCATGAGAAAACGGTTTACGCACGAAAGTGAGATGTTCGCTGAAATGGAGTTAGGCGACGCGGTACTTCACTTTGCTGCAAACGAACCTGTCAAAGCAAATCTTTCCCAAGGCTTCCAGGAAAATAGCCTGTCAAATCTGCCTCCTGGAATCGAGCTTTGCTTTGAAACGGACGATGTTGCAGGCGCTTTTGTAACAGCCGTTGCAGCAGGGGCTACTGCCTATGCAGAACCCACTATTAGACCCTGGGGACAGACTGTTGCTTATGTTCGGGATTTAGATGGCGTTCTCATTGAAATTGGTCAACCCTCATGGTGAGCAGCGACGACATACTTTCCCTGACCATCCGCTTTAGCAAGACCGCCTGCTAACGATCGCAACATATCAGCAGTGGTGGCAAAATCCACACAGGCATCGGTGATACTTTGACCGTAAATCAGGTCGCCTAAGTGCTTGGGAAGTTTCTGATTGCCTGCCTTCAAATGACTTTCAATCATGACTCCCATGAGATGGTGAGAGCCAGCCGCTATCTGGTCAGCAATAGTTTGGAGCGCGATCGGTTGGTTGGTATAGTCCTTACTGGCATTATCGTGACTGCAATCGACCATGACACGGGAATTTAAGCCATGCTGCACTAATTCAGCGGCGGCTTTTTCAACATGCATCGCGTCATAATTGGGACCATGCTTGCCACCCCGCAGCACGAGATGCGTGTCAGGCGTACCTGTAGTTGTGACGATGCTTGCCAAGCCGTGAAAGTTGATGCCTAAAAACCGATGGGGCTGACTGGCTGCAAGCATGGCATTGACGGCAACGCGGCAGCCGCCATCGGTGCCGTTTTTAAAGCCAACGGGCATCGAAAGCCCAGATGCCATTTCTCGATGGGTCTGGCTCTCGGTGGTACGGGCACCGATCGCTGTCCAGGAAATCACATCCGCAATGTATTGAGGAATAATGGGGTCGAGCAGCTCTGTGGCGGCGGGAAGTCCCAGGTGGGCGAGATCGAGCAATAGCTTACGCGCGAGTCGTAGCCCCGTGTTGATATCGTAGCTGCCGTCCAAGTGGGGATCATTAATGAGTCCTTTCCAGCCGATCGTCGTGCGGGGTTTCTCAAAGTACACCCGCATGACAATTTCAAGCTGGTCTTCTAATTCGATACGGAGCGCTGCCAGCTTTTCGCCATATTCGTAAGCAGCATGAACATCATGAATGGAGCAAGGACCGACAATGACCAGTAATCGTCGATCCTCACTGCGCAAAATATTGCGGATGCGATCGCGGGTTTCGGTCACGAGAACCGACGCTTTTTCGGTAATAGGCAATTCGCCGTGAATAAAGGCTGGGCTTAGCAGCGGTCGCGTTTCAACGACATGAAGATCGGAGGTTTGATGCATGGGATTGTGAAGAGTTCAACGAAGACCTTGAGCAATCATTTGTCAAGGCAGAGACAGTATGTGGTTGGAAGAGGCAGATGGTAGCGAACGCTTTTAGCCCTCCTTACCTAAATTACCTGTATAGCGACTCAACCTTAACGCTAGTTTCAATTTCCTTGGCAGCTAGAACGGTGCTCAGATGATTGATGACCTGGTTGCTTTCCTCTAGTGCTCGCGGCGCTACTTGCTCAAATGCCTTGTGAGCGGTTTCAAACTCAGTGATCAAGGCGGCTCGATCGCCTTGCGCCAGCAGCTTCGCTAGACGAGCGGACGTTTTGACCAACCGCTCAATCGCCTCGCAGCGTTCATCTGATGCCAACAAAATATCGACGTAGAGCGCGGCGCTTTGGGCGAGCAGACGACTCACCGTATTGATTTCGATGCGGTAGAGCGGACTCGCAAAGGCAAGGCTACGTTCAATCTCAATCCCTTCTTCTGCCAGAAACGCCCCCAGCGTGAGGTTAGCAAAGAAGCGAATCGCCTGCACAGCTACCATCATGCGATCGTGCTCTTCAGGTGTGCAGGTAATCAGTTTGCCCCCATCTGCTTCAATGAAATCTAGCAACCATTGACTGATCGTTGAGTGCCGCCCTGGGCAAGCGATTACTTTTTGCCCCAAAAAAGAGTGAATACCTGGACCAAACATCGGATGAAGACCCAACACAGGTCCCGCATGATGCTCCATCATCGCTTGCACAATGGTTTCCTTCGTGCTGGCAATATCTGCCAGTGTCGTCGTGGAGGAGAGGTAAGGAGCAACTTTGCGAATCACGGCGATCGTTGCCTTGAGCGGTACACAAAGGAGTACCAAATCGGCAGTACCCAGCAGGCTCTCAGCATGATCCCACCCGTCATATTCCAAGACGCTCACCTGATGACCAGCGGCGGACAGCCGATCGACAAAAAAACGCCCCATTAAACCGTGACCGCCGACCACAGTGATATTACGTGGCTCAACGACTGCATGAACTGAGGGTGCGGTGGCTAACGCTGCCATACAACTGGTAATGAGGCTGTCCCAGAGAGGCTCTGGAACGCCAGCCCTGGTTAGCTGTGCCTGGTGGCTGTCTAGCTGCTCCTGTCTTGAAGGCATCTCTCGTGTTGCCAGCAGTGCCAGTCGATCGCTCAACAGTGCAATTAACGTTTCATCAAGTTGTCGAAGTTTTTCGGGCGTATTCATGATCACTACCAAAGGGGGAGAATCGTTGCCTGCACCCACACAAGTCTCGTTTTTGGGTTAGAGATTTCCCCGTGCTGCTTGTTCGCGCTCTAGGGCCACAAAGAGAGACTTGAAATTTCCGGCTCCAAAGCCCCGCGAACCGTGCCGTTCAATGACCTCAAAAAATAGAGTTGGTCGATCGCCCACTGGTTTTGTGAACAGTTGCAGGAGATACCCATCCTGATCGCGATCGACCAAAATGCCCAACTCGGCTAGCTGCTGCACTGGAATATCCAGCTCCTTTACCCAATCTTCCAGGTTGTCGTAATAGGTTTGAGGAATGGGCAGAAATTCAACGCCAGCCTGTTTGAGGTAAACCACCGTTTGAACGATATCATCGGTTGCCAAACCAAGATGCTGAATGCCAGGTCCATTGTGATAATCCAAATATTCTTGAATTTGAGATTTACGTCGCCCTGGCGCTGGCTCATTAATATTAATGATGGTTTTGCTGCCGTTTTCCAGCACTTTTGACATCAGAGCTGAATATTCAGTAGAGATCGCCTGGTCATCAAAATGCATCCGCACATCAAAGCCCATCGTCTGCACAAAATAGTCTACCCATCGATCCATTGCACCATATTCAACATTGCCAACGATGTGATCCACGCGTGTTAGCCCCGCTGTAGGGCTAGGTGCTGACGATCGAGCAACGAAACCAGGCGCAAAGTGACCCCTGTAATGGCTGCGATCGATAAATTTGACCAACACATCACCGCACGCACGGATGGCAGCATAGCGCAGGACACCATGCTCGTCTTCATGGTCGGTTGGTGGAATCGCTCCAATCGCTCCACGCGCTACCGCCTGTTTATAAGCGATGGCAGCATCTGAGACTTCCAGCGCAATCACCGCGATCGTATCACCGTGCTTCCAAACGCTTTGTGCAATGAGGTAGTCCGCACTTAGCGCCGAACTCAAAACAAACCGGATTTCTCCCTGCTCCAAAACATAGGATGTGACTTTACGATCGCCGGTTTCTAGACCTCGATAAGCGGTTGTTGTAAAGCCAAAACATTTAGCATAAACAAGCGCCGCCTGCTTGGCATTGCCGACATAAAACTCCAGGTGATCGAGTCCTTTGATTGCATAAATATCGTTCATTTTTATTTACTCCTAGAGGAAATGGCTGTTAGAAAAAACGCTCCAAAACATAACCAAGCCTCAGGACTCACCAAAGAGTTTTGTCGGCTCGATTGGACTTCACTCTAGTGGGGGTTTAGGGAAAACGACCAGTGAAACCACGCAGTCTTCACTAAAAAGTAAGACTTTGTGAAGCTAAGCTGAGGCATCAGATTGATAGACAAAGCTCCTTAAACATTGATTTTTTTTGATTGGGCAGCACGATCGTGAGACCCAAAGCTCCTATTGTTGCTCAGTTTCATGGCTTCAACCTGATCAAAAAAAGATTTCTCAATTACCGAGACAGCGGTACACCCAAAGTGATCTGGCACTAATTTGACTATGGATACGGAGGGATGCCATCCAATTCAGAAATTTCCGCCCAAGACTTTACAGAAAGTTTAAATCCGATTACCTGCGTCTTTTTGCTGAGATCTCGCAAGAGCTTTATGGAGACTGCTATAGCTGTTTCTCGCCATCGCAACTCTTCTACGACAGGGTGAGCGGCTTGTATTGCCTTAGTGAACTTTCTGAAGAAAGTGTGGTTGCCAAGCATAAAGCCGTGCTAGTTTTCAATGAATTGATTGAGTCGCTTCAACATCGTCTACCTGGTCTAGCTGTTAGTGGACGCATTCTCTTCTAACAAGGATGCCGATACGGTTGCTGTTAATTTTCGTAAAAGAATTAAACATTAGCAACTATTAGCTAGACATTGTTTTCCTCTCGACTGAAGCGTTCGACACCGAGATGTGCATTTGCCCCCTTAAGCATCAAAGCTTTATTCGCTGCTCATAGCTGATAGCACGTCTTCTAAATTATTTTGGAAGCTCAATTGTTAGATGAGCTGGAACGTTTGTAGCTAGTAGTTTCATCTGAGCTTGTCTTTGGCGTTGCTGACGCTCAGTTCTGTTCTTCAAGCATATTCATGTTTTTAAGCATGTTCAGATGTTTGAGTATGCTGCTGTTTAAATTAAAGGAGTTTTACTATGGCTGCTACTAATCAGAACTCGCTTTCTTCAACTGAAAACTCAGCTATACAGCTTGAATCAAGCTTAGAACCAGCAGCAACAAAAACGACTTTAAGCACTCAAATTCCAGTGTCAAGGAGAGGAGACGATCGCCAGGTTAGCCCTCAGCCAAAAACAGCGCCAAGGCAACAGGTTGACCAGGAACGAGCCGTTCTTCAGTTACCGAGCGATTTCCTCAAAACACCAGCTACACAATATCAGCCGAAGTATTGGACGCTCGCCTTGCCCGATCGTCTAGTGCAATCGCTACGTATTCAAGCGCAACACAACGGGGTTGACGAGCGATCGCTCTTGATAGCAGCCTTCAATGTGCTCCTATATCGGTATACGCAGCAGGAAACGATTGACCTCGCGCTAACGGTGCCCCATGACACGCCAAATGGCACAATCGATCGAGCCTATACGACAGAAATCTGCACTCAGATTCATAGTGAACTCACTGTCCGCGAGTTAATTAATCAAATTGCAGCCTCGCTTCAGGACGTTCAAGAGCAATCAAAGGCATTAGCGGATCAAGCTCCGGTCGATCGCTTAGCCATCGATCGATCGCCATTGCCGCTTGCAGTAACGTTTATCGAAGATTTTTTTCGGGTTGAAAGTAAGGAACCGCTGGCACTCTCGCTGCAAACGCCGGATGCCGATCGCCCTGATTTGCACTTGATGCTGCTGCAACAACCGCAGTCTCTTTCAGCCTTGCTGAAGTACAACGCGAACCTGTTTCAACCAGAAACCGTACAGCGTCTAGCGGGGCATTTGCAAATGCTGCTTGAGGGTATGGTAAGCGATTGGGACAGCACGATCGCCCAACTGCCTTTATTGACAGAAGCGGAAGTCCATCAGTTGTTAGTGGACTGGCAAAGTCCATCTGTTGACTATCCGCAAATGCCTGTTCATCAGTACATTGAGTCTCACGCCGCACAACAGCCAGACGCGATCGCGTTGACCTTCAAGGATCAGCACCTCACCTATGCAGAGCTAAATCAACGGGCGAACCAACTTGCCCACTACTTAATTCAGCTTGGTGTTGGTGCAGAGGAGCGTATAGCGGTTTGTGTGGAACCCTCGTTGGATGTGGCAGTGAGTTTGCTGGGCATTTTCAAAGCGGGTGGTGTTTACGTGCCGCTTGACCCCACGTATCCAGTCGATCGACTGACCACAATTTTGCAAGAAACGCAGCCCAAGGTTTTACTGACTCAATTTCACCTTGTGTCGCTACCAACGCTTGCAGGGCATACGCTCCATCTCGACAAAGACTGGGATGCAGTGCGCCAGCATCCAACTCACAATCCTGAAGTCAAGCTTTGCCTTGACCAAACATCTCACCTGGTTTACACCTCTGGCACGACGGGTAAGCCGAAAGGGATTGCCACCAGTTATGGCAATCTGGTGCAGTACATTTTGGTCGCGCAGGAACGCTTTGGCTTTGACCGTCATGACGTAATGCCCGCGATCGCTCGCTTCACCTTTAGCATCACGATGTTTGAGCTACTGTCACCATTGGTTGCGGGTGGCACACTTGTCATTCTGGAACGAGAGCATGTGTTGGATTTCAAACGTCTGACTCAGACGCTGACGCAGCTAACGGTCATGCACGCCTCGCCGAGTTTGCTGCAAAAACTGCTGGCATACATTCAGGACAATGACTTAGACCTCCAGATGTTTCAAGGTCTTAAACACGTGTCCACAGGCGGTGATATGGTTCCTGCCGCGCTGCTGGACACCATGAAGCGGGTGTTTCAGAAGGCGGAAATTTATGTGATTTATGGGTGTAGTGAAGTGAGCTGCATGGGATGCACGTACCCGGTTGCTAGAGATCGCCACATCACTAAAAGTCGCGTTGGCAAGCCGTTTCCCAATGTGTCTGTACGCCTTTATGATGCGCACCAAAACCTGGTGCCGATCGGGATTCCTGGTGAAATTTACATCAGTGGGGCTGGCGTGACCAAAGGCTATCTGCATCGGGACGCGCTGACTCAGGAGAAGTTCGTGACGATCGATGGCTGCCGCTTTTATCGCACAGGTGATGTCGGGCGCTTTGATGCCGATGGCAATCTAGAAATGCTGGGTCGCACTGATTTTCAAATTAAGCTACGCGGCATGCGCCTTGAATTGGGTGAGATTGAGGCAGTGCTGCGACAGGCACCTGGCATACGCGAAGGTATCGTCATGGCGCGTGAAGTGGGTAACGAAAAACGGTTAGTCGCTTATGTGGTGCTGGATCAGGCTCAGACACCTGCGATCGAGAATCTCCGTAGCCTGCTGCAAGAAAAATTACCAGACTACATGGTTCCGACCGCGTTTGTGGTGCTGGAGGCGATGCCAGTCAACATGAACCAGAAGGTCGATCGTCATGCTTTGCCGCTGCCAACCCCTGAAAACATCGCTGGGTTCAAAGCGTTTGTTGCCCCACGGGATGCATGGGAGCAGCAGTTGACGGCTATTTGGGAAGACGCGCTTGGCATACAGCCGATCGGTATCCATGACAATTTCTTTGAGGTCGGAGGGCATTCCCTACTGGCTGTATCCCTTATGGTTCAAATCGAAGCTGTGTTTGGTAAAACGCTTTCCCTCAGCGCGCTTCTGACTGCGCCAACGATCGCACAATTGGCAGCATTACTCAATCAGCCAGGGCAATTAGATCAACGTAGCTCGCTCGTCTTACTTAGGGAGGGCGGCACCCAACCCCCAGTGTTCTTCATTCATGATGGCGAGGGCGAAACCTTACTCTACCGCAATCTGGCATACTGCCTGAAGCCGGAGCATCCCGTCTATGGCATCCAACCCTATAGCCAGGAGCGCCATCCTATCTTGCATACTCGCATTGCAGAGATGGCAGCCCACTATATCGAACAAATCCGCACCGTTCAATCAGACGGACCTTACTTACTGGGCGGTTTATGTGTCGGTGGCTTTCTAGCGTTTGAAATCGCTCGCCAACTGCAAATGCAGGGTCAAACCGTTGCAATGGTAGCGCTGATTGACACAGCGGATGTGGAAGCAACGGTGCGAAGTGGTTTGATTGCCAACCAACGGTTGAGCAGGTTTTCGCAATCCTTGAGTCAAGGGGGAGAAGGTAAACCGCCGCCACTACTCTCGATTTTGAAGAAAGCCAGTCAGAAGATTTACAACCTGATCAGCTACGAGATCCAGACAAAGCTGAAGAAAGTTCAAAACCAGACCAAGATCAAGCTGTTCCGGTATTGCCTGGATCAAGACCGACCCATCCCACCCTTTCTGCACAATCTTCCCGTTCGGCTCGTCTTGAAATTTGCCGAACGAGAATATGTTCCGCAGGCTCCCTATGAAGGAGAACTACTGCTTGTCCTGGCAACTCAAAAAAGTAATCGCTTTGACGGTACTCTCATTGACGGTATCCCCATTGACGATACCCCCTACGCTGACATTTACAGTGATTCGCTGTTGGGATGGGGCAACAGGGCAACAGGAGGAATCAAAGTTCATACCAACCCTGGAGGGCATTCCAGTATGTTGCAGGCACCTAATGTGCAGATTATGGCTAAACAGATGCAAGCTTACATTGATGCGGCGATCGCAAATGTAGCCAACGCCAATGTAGCCAAAGAACAACCGTCGCCGAGCCTTGTGGCACAACAACCAGAAACGTCTTTGCTTCTAGAGCCATCTTCTAGAGACTGCTAAACCAGACAGCTAAAACCGAGTGAACTGAATTTTTACCCTATGGATATGACGCATCAAAACACGAATCCATGTTCTTTGCTGGTTGTCATCGTCAACTACCGTACCGCTCATCTGACCATCGACTGCTTGCGATCGCTCGAAGGTGAAGTGAGATCACGCCCAGATACCCGTGTTGTCGTCGTTGATAATGCATCCGGCGATCACTCTGCAGAAGCAATCAATGCCGCTATTGCAGACAACCGATGGGAAAGCTGGGCGGCAGTCTTGCCCTCAGACCATAATGGTGGTTTCGCCTATGGCAATAATCTGGCAATTCGCCCTACACTCCAGACTCCCGACCCACCCTCCTATTTCCTCCTGCTCAATTCAGATACGCAGGTACGTCCTGGTGTCTTCAAAGCACTCATCGGCTTTATGGAGCAACACTCGGATGTTGGGATTGTCGGCAGCAGTCTTGAAAATCCCGATGGCACAATCTGGTCTACCGCCTTTCGCTTTCCCTCTGTGCTGGGCGAGCTAGAGCATGGTGTGCGTTTAGGCATTGTGTCAAAACTCTTAGCGAAATGGGCTGTTGTACAAAGAATGACCGACGAGCCGCAGCAGGTTGATTGGCTACCTGGGGCAAGTATGATGATCCGTCGGCAGGTGTTTGAATCAGTAGGTTTAATGGATGAAAACTATTTTCTGTATTACGAAGAGACAGACTTTTGCCTCCAGGCGAAACGGAACGGTTGGTCTTGCTGGTATGTTCCTGACGGCAGTGTCATGCACATTGCAGGCGCGAGTACTGGCGTAACCAGCAGAGATGACCGACCGAAACGATTGCCACAGTATCTCTTTGATTCTCGCCGACGCTATTTCTTAAAAAATCACGGTTTTCTCTATGCTGCCTTAGCCGATCTTACCTGGTCACTGAGTTTTGCTTTTTGGAGAATGCGGCGAGCGGTTCAACGTAAACCGGATGCCGATCCACCCTACCTATTACTAGATTCCCTACAAAACAGCGTCTTTCTAAAGTGGGGGAGTAAGGGGCTGTAAAGAAACGGGGCTAAGTCACGACCCCTTAGCTTCAAACCGTTGCGGTGGCTTCAACTGCCCCGCTTGCTTCATCGGCGATCGCCATGAGCTGAAGAATGCGCCGCAAGGCAATGTTGACCTGCGCCGAGTGGTTGACCAGCTCACGTCCCAAGTCGTAAATGGCTTGTTCAATTAAGTAATTGTTCAAAAGTACCTCCAATTCTTGGGCAGTCTTGGGCAAAAAGCTGCCCTGATTCGCAGTGGCTAGATAAGACTTGACAAAGGTGATGCTCACCCAGCGATGCCAAAATTCTGCCCACTGCTGCATGTGCGGCAACTGCTCCGACTGGCTCATGCCGCTTTCAATCTCCTTGTCTAGCGCTACGTTGGCAGCATAGTAGAACGATTGAAGCATCCCGGCGATGTCCCGTAAGGGCGATCGCTTCATGCGTCGTTCGCTCAGGCTGCGGGCTGGGTCGCCTTCAAAGTCGATGATGAAAAAATCTTTGCCTGTGAAAAGCACTTGTCCTAAATGATAGTCGCCGTGATAGCGGGTTCGCAGCGTTGTAATTTTGTGGTTCAGCACTAATTGAAACCGTTGCAAGCAGGCATCTTGCTGCTTCAGTACCGTATGAGCGAGTGGCTGCGCGTCCGATGAAAGGGTGTTGAGTCGATTTTTTAGCAACAAAAACACGTGCCCTGTCAGGTTGCGGCTGTACTGATAGATCGATCGCTGGTAGAGCGTCGTAAACGGTTCAGGTGCAAAAGCAGGACTATCGGCATCTTCTGTCAGGGCGAGATGGAGTTCGGCGGTGCGTTGCCCTAAGAGCTGAATGTTCGCCAGATAGGTGTTAATGGCTTTACAGGCTGGGATTTGAGAGGACGCAAGGCTAGGTGGGCAGGATGGGAGGGGAAAAAACACGTCCGTGGGTTCGTTGCCGTCCGTTGCCGTCTTACCCTCAAGAGCGGGCTGTAGTGCCTCCAAAAGCGAACTAGATGGCATCGGAGCTTCGTCAATGTTTGATTGATGCATCACAACTAGCTCAAAGTAGTCGCGCAAGTTGTCCAGCGTATAGTCCCAGGCACTACGGGTATTGGGAATAAACTCTTGCAAGATGCCGATCGTCATCGGTGCGGCATGAGGACGCTGATACTCCAGGGTGCCCGCGATCGAGGGAATGAAGGTAAAACGCTGATGCTCATCGAGAAAGCGCCGGACTTCTAGATCGGGATGAATGCCTGCCTCGACTTTTTGGAAAAGCTTTAGAATCAGGCGGTTTTGCGTCACGACTCCGCTGGTATCGGCGTACACGATCGACGTGTTATTGTGCAGCCCTTTTAGCAGTGATGCCTCGAAGTGGAGCTTGTCGCCGTTCAGATTCGCCAATAACGGTGTTGCTTTGGCGACCAATTGCCCTGCTGTATTTTTGTAAACCTGGTTCTGAGCAATCCCCTGTAGGAGAGCGGTTAGGAATGACTGATCGGCGATCGCATCAAACAGCACGGCAGCGTCATCACTGCTTGGACTCTTCAGCCGCGCAATCACAGACTGCGGTGCATCGGCGAGTCGCTGAAGCGCTGCTTCGCCTTCGGCATACGCCAGAAACAGCAGGTAGGTTTGGGGGTTGCCTTGAATGTAGTCTACATTCAGCCCAATCATCTGCGCCTGGCTGTCCTTGTAAGGAATCGCAATTGCCTCTGCAACGCGAGCTGACTGCACAATACGTGTTCTGCCGCCAAACCAGCGCTGGCTTGACAGGTATTCTGGCAGCAAAGTTTCTAAGCTCGACATAAAATTACGCGTTTGGGCGGACTGCACCTGTGAAAACGCCGTTTTCCATGTGCTATTCATGACCAGCGTTGGCAGTTCTGCTTGTGGCTTGAGGACTGGTGAGATCGCTTGAGGCTTCAGCATGAACCAATAGACTGCGTAGGCACCAAGGCTGAGAAAATAAGCCGAGCCTTCGATCGCGGGGAACTCGGTGCGTCCAAAAATCTCCACGGGCACCCGATCGCCAAACGCCGACAAATCCAACGACACGGTTTGCACAAAGCGAGACAGGTTCACCACCACCAGAATTTGCTCATCCTCGTAAGTGCGTGTGAAGGCAAGCACTTTCCGGTTGTCGGGATGCAGCATTTGAAAATCGCCGCTGCCCAACGCTTGAAAGCGCTTTCGCATGGCGATCAGTCGCTTTGTTGCATTGAGAAGGGAATTGGGGTTTGCCCGCTGTGCCTCCACATTAACGGTGGCGTAGTGATATTCTGCTTCGACAATCAGCGGCAAATACAGCCGCTGAGGACTGGCATGGCTGAAGCCCGCATTTCGGTCGAAGTTCCACTGCATCGGAGTCCGTACCCCATTGCGATCGCCCACATACACGTTATCGCCCATGCCAATTTCATCGCCGTAATACAGTACGGGCGTTCCCGGCAGCGAGAGCAGTAGGCTGTTGAGTAGCTCAATCTGACGGCGATCGTTGCCAAGTAGTGGAGCCAAGCGCCGACGAATGCCTAGATTCACCCGCATCTCTGGATCTTGAGCATAGACCCGATACATAAAGTCCCGGTCTTCATCCGTCACCATTTCCAGCGTTAGTTCATCATGGTTTCTTAGAAACAAGCCCCACTGACAATGATCAGGAATGGCTGGCGTTTGCTCCAAAATGTCGGCAATGGGAAAGCTGTCTTCCATCCGCAATGCCATAAAGAGTCGCGGCATTAGCGGAAAATGAAAGTTCATGTGACACTCATCGCCATCGCCGAAATAAGCCGCTGCATCTTCGGGCCACTGATTTGCCTCTGCCAACAGCATCCGGTTCGGAAATTTCTCATCGACGTGCTGGCTGAGTTGCTTCAAAAAGACATGGGTTTCGGGCAAGTTCTCGCAGTTGGTGCCATCGCGCTCATACAGATAGGGCACTGCATCCATCCGTAGCCCATCTACACCCATTTCCAGCCAAAAATCGAGCACATCAAAGACTGCCTGCCGCACAGCAGGGTTGTCATAGTTCAAATCTGGTTGATGGGAGTAAAAGCGATGCCAGAAGTATGCTTTGGCGATCGAGTCCCATGCCCAATTCGATGACTCAAAATCTTGAAAAATAATCCGCGCTTCCTGATATTTTTCAGGGGTATCGCTCCAAACGTAGAAGTCCCGCTCTGGGCTACCTTTGGGTGCCTTGCGCGCTCGCTGAAACCAGGGATGTTGATCCGACGTATGGTTGACGATAAGTTCAATAATGACCCGAATACCCCGCTGATGAGCTGCTTGCAGGAGTTCCTTAAAGTCGTCCAGCGTGCCGTAAATCGGGTTAACGTTCACATAATCAGCAATGTCATAACCATCATCTTTTAGCGGTGAGGGGAAAAATGGCAGCAGCCAGATGGCAGTTACACCTAAATCTTGCAGATAATCGAGCTTTTCGGTCAGTCCTCGAAAGTCACCAATACCGTCACTGTTGCTATCCGCAAAGGCACGAACAGGCACTTCATAGATAATGGCGTTCTTAAACCACAAGGGATCATTCTTCAAGATTAGCTGTCCATTGCTGCATGTTTCCTCCACAAGTTAACTAAAACAGTTCCCCTCGTCATCTTGCGTAAGTAGGAGCGATCGTTCCTACCTCAGTTGGAGCGCTTATGACAGAAAGCCTGCGAACCCTAAACACTGCCCTTTGTCTAGTGCTGCGACATACCATGCACCTCACCTAAAAAAAGCGGCAAGGAGTCTACTCCTTGCCGCTTTTAATCGTAATTTCCTAACGCTTATTCAACTGCTTGAGGCAATAGCTCTCGCTTTTCACCTTGTAGCACCTTGACCTGACCATCAGTGTCAACGTCTACCACAGCCGTGTCGCCGTCCTTAATCCGGCTGGAGAGGATTTCCTCTGCCAGTGAATCTTCCAGCAAGCGCATGATGGCTCGACGGAGCGGACGTGCACCGTAGCTAGGGTTGTAGCCCTCTTCTACCAGGCGATCTTTAAATCGCTCAGTGACTTCGAGGGTAATGCCCTGCTCGCGCAATCGACCGAAGACCTCGTTGAGCATGATGACCGCAATCTCTTTCACCTCGTCTTTCGACAGTTGGCGGAAGACGATGATTTCATCCAGACGGTTGAGGAACTCAGGACGGAAGTATTGCTTCAGTTCTTCGTTAACCAGAGAACGGATGCGGTTGTACTGAGACTCAGCAGCATCACCTGCGGCTGAGAACTCGAAGCCCAACCCGCCGCCACCTTTCTCAATCACCTTGGAGCCAATGTTGGAGGTCATGATAAGCAAGGTGTTCTTGAAGTCCACCGTGCGACCCTTAGCATCGGTCAAGCGACCATCTTCCAGAATTTGCAGCAGCATATTGAAGACATCGGGGTGTGCCTTTTCAATCTCGTCAAACAGGACGACTGTGTACGGACGACGACGGACGGCTTCGGTAAGCTGACCACCTTCGTTGTACCCGACGTAGCCTGGAGGCGAGCCGATGAGCTTGGAGACCGTATGGCGCTCCATGTACTCCGACATGTCCAACCGAATCATGGCATCTTCGGAGCCGAAGAAATAGGTCGCTAACGCCTTGGTGAGTTCCGTCTTACCAACCCCAGTGGGACCGGAGAAGATGAAGCTAGCGATCGGTCGATTGGGATTTTTCAAGCCCACACGAGCGCGACGGATAGCGCGGGAAACGGCTCTGACGGCTTCTTCCTGACCAATCAAACGCTGGTGCAGAGTGTCTTCCATGTGGAGCAGCTTCTCAGACTCAGACTCGGTTAGCTTGTTAACGGGAACGCCCGTCCACGAAGCAACGATCTGAGCGATGTCTTCTTCATCCACGATGGGAGACGCATCTTCACTGGTAGATTCGTTCTTTTTGGTTTGAGCAATCGCCCGGATCTCAGCTTTGATCTCCATTTCGCGATCGCGCAGTTCTCCAGCGCGGTCAAAGTTCTGGGAACGAACGGCATCGTCTTTGTCTTTAAGGACTTGACGGAGTTCCTTATCCAGTTCTTTGGCAGCGGGCGGCAACTGCGAATTAAGCAAGCGAACACGAGAGCCGGCTTCATCCATCAGGTCGATCGCTTTGTCAGGTAGGAAGCGATCTGAAATGTAGCGGTCTGAGAGCTTTGCTGCGGCTTCCAACGCTAGGTCAGAGATCTTCAGCTTGTGGTGTTGCTCGTAGCGCTCACGCAAACCATGAAGGATTTCGATGGTTTCGTCAACGCTGGGTTCGCCCACCATAACGGGTTGAAAGCGGCGCTCAAGGGCAGCATCGCGCTCAATGTGCTTGCGATACTCATCCAGGGTAGTAGCACCGATACACTGAAGTTCACCCCGTGCAAGTGCTGGTTTAAGAATGTTGGCAGCGTCGATCGCGCCTTCAGCCGCACCCGCACCGATGAGCGTGTGAACTTCATCAATAACCAGGATGACGTTTCCGGCTTGGCGAATTTCATCCATGATTTTCTTCAGCCGCTCTTCAAACTCACCGCGATATTTGGTGCCTGCGACCAGCAACCCAATATCTAGCGTGACTACGCGCTTCTCCTCAAGGA
>JACMKO010000277.1 GCA_014380065.1 Leptolyngbya sp. ES-bin-22
CAATAGCCACCCAACGCCAACGCTAAAAAAGCAGTTGCGCCAAAGCTTAAAAGCCGTCTGGATGGTTTGACTCTCATGCCCGATCGCGACAATACTAGCTGCACAATAACGTGAACTTAACAGGAGTTTAAACGATGAATCTATCATTGGCTCGTCAAACGTCTTGAAACTATGTGTCTCTCACGACATAGACAACAAATGACACAAATTTAGCGATGACATTGCCAGCCACCATAGAGAATCCTGCCACATTCACGTGGGCTTGATAGAATTGCTTCGGGAGGAGACGTGTCGATCGCAACGTCAGCCGTTCAATCATTTCATCAGTCATTGAGATAAAGCCGTTCTCAATCGTTTCTCCTTAACACTCATGACAGCAACTCCCGACTCAGATGTATCGCTCTATGAGCTAGCGCTCGAAACCGACCCTGCGCTCCCCATTCTTCAGATCAGTCCTGCAACGCTCAAATCAGTTTTTAGCGCGCTGCTTGACCTGCTCTCCGATCGCGAGTTGCCTGCGATCATTTGGGCAAAGCTACCCAGAGGCGCGCTTTGGCAAGCTGAACTGGCACGATACAGTGCTCTAGAGGGCATTCCAAGAGCGGTTTATGTCTTCAAAAACCATCGAGAAGGGGCTGACGAGACCAGCCTTGCTAGTAGCGCCATTGCAGAGACCTCGATCGAAGCCGACCCACTGGTGGCAAACGGCGTTGACGTTGCTACTCCTGCATGGCAAGAAATTTTGCTTGCGCCGGAGAGTTGCCTTTGGCGAGAGTACTTTTTGCTTGTCTGGACGGCACAATTTCAGGCGTGCATTCTCGCGCATCGACCGCGATCGGCACAGTTGATGAAACCACCTGAAGCCAATGGTTTAGACGCGAGTGCAGGGCTGGCAGACGTGTCGTTAGCTGGCGCGGCTGATGATAGTCAAGAGCGGCGACAGCACTTGCTAATCCTGTCATCGTTCGACGGGAGCTTAGTTAACCGTGTTTTAAGCGGCTTACAGCAGGCACTAACGACTACTACAGGGCAGCCGACGATCGCAGCGATACCGGACGAGATCGCCATTGACGCTGGCGTACCATCAGCAGTGGCATTGCCTGACGCTGTGGCGCAATGGCAGAGCTTGATCCAGGCGATGCCTGAAACAGCGCTCGCTCCAGCCAACTGGGGACAGCTTTTTATGAAACAGATCCAGCGGCAAGAAGAGGTTTGGCAGCGCAACGTGATCTATCGACGACAGGCTGAACTGGTGGATGTACTCCAGCTACAGAAGGAGGATCTGATCAGCGCGCTGCAATCAAAAGCAGACTTTATCAACACGGTAGGGCAAGAACTGCGAACACCGCTCACCAACATCAAGACCGCCCTCACCTTGCTGAACTCACCTAGCTTGAAGCAGCCCCAGCGTCAGCGCTATATGGATCTCATCGCCAAGGAATGCGATCACCAAAGTTCGCTCATCACCAGTCTGCTGGATCTGGTGCAGCTTGACCAGGCGGTGAACTATGCCGCCCTCCAGTTAATTCGCGTCTCTGACATCGTGCCTGGGGTGGTCAGCACTTACCAGCCGCTTGCTGAAGAAAAAGGCGTGAGGCTGATGTACACAGTGCCCGAAGATTTGCCTGCGATCGCCTGTATGGGCAATTGGCTCAAACAGATTGTGATCAATCTGGTGCACAACGGCATCAAATTCACGCCCAGCGGTGGACAAGTCTGGGTACGTGCCAAGCAGCAGGGCAGCTACATCAACCTGGAAGTGCGCGATACAGGCGTTGGTATGGCTCCTGGCGAACTCCCCAAAATCTTTGACCGCTTTTACCGAGTGCGGCAGTCATCCCTGGAAAGTGCCAGTGGTGCTGGCTTAGGGCTGACGATCGTCCAGCAGTTGCTGCTGCACTGCGGCGGTTCAATCTCCGTTAAAAGTAGACCGGGTGAAGGCTCTACGTTTACAGTGCTGTTGCCGATCCGTCCGGGACAGTCGCCGCCACTGTCATAAGTCAGGGGCACAAAAAAGCGAGTTCAATGGGTCGAATTGAACCCGCTTACAAACGAAGACTACAGCTTTAAGGGAAAACATCAGAGCCATAGGCAGTTTTCTGCCGTCCCAAGGTGTTTGGCAATGCCCTAAACCGCAACCGCTTCAGGAAACCCATTCAGCCGTACGTCTTTCTGCTGCCATGCCTGACCATCGAGCGCCATCTGCTCAATTAAACTGGCAAGCCGTAGGGCTTTGAGTGCCTGTTCACCACCGACAGATGGCTGATTGCCGCCCCGAACGCACCCCACAAAATGTTCTAGCTCAGCGTTGAGCGGTTCAATATTGCTGGTGTAAACCTTTTCAATCAGCCCATCCTGCCGATAAAGCACTTGACCGTGATCGGTCATGCAGTTTGCCGTCGTCCGCCGATGAATCAGGATTTCGTTGTTAAGAAAATCTGCTTCGGTCAAAGAATTCTTACAGTGGGCGGCGATACGCCGAATTTTGCGATGCGTTACCTTACTGGACGTTAGCGTTGCCACAATGCCGTTAGCAAAGCCCAACGTCGCAGTCACATAGTCAAGAAAGCCAGAATCAGACGCACGACTGCCGCTAGCGGTAAGCTTGACGACGGGCGATGCTGCTAATTCCAACAATAGATCAATATCGTGGATCATGAGATCCAGAACGACAGAGACATCATTAGCACGATCGGCGTAGGGACTCATCCGATGGGCTTCTAAGGCCAGTAGTTCTTCGGCTTTGAGAATTTTGTTAAGCTCTTGGAAAGCAGGGTTAAACCGCTCAATGTGCCCCACTTGTAAGATACATTGAGATTCTGCCGCTGCGTTCACCAGAGATTCGGCTTCAGCAATGCTGGCAGCGATCGGCTTTTCAATCAACACGTGAATGCCTGCCTGAAGGCAAGCCATACCAACCGTATGATGTAACCTTGTCGGTACAGCAACGCAAACAGCATCGACATGTAGCAACAAATCGCGGTAATCTTCAAAAAAACGGACTCGATATTTGCTAGCAGTATCAATGCCGCGTTCGACATTGACATCGGCAACACCCACCAACTCAACGTCCTTTAACATGCTTAGGACACGAGTATGATGCTGCCCCATATTACCAACCCCAATCACGCCGACCCGAATTGGTTCAGGTTGACTTCGCTGTAACTGAGCGCTCGTAAGCTGAACGCCTGCTGACTGGGTATCTGCATAACCTGACGAAATGCCATTTTGCATTTCTATTCCTCTCCTCCACCACCGAGAACCTAACTAACTGATGCTGTAGAGCGACGTTAGCCACCAAGATGGTAACATGGCATCTCTGTTTGTGAAGAATTTCAAAGTGCTGACAAAGTTCCCCTCAGAGCGGCGCTTTTGTCATGAACCAACGAAGCACTATTTTGTCCCTAATGCTTTTTAAGATTTTGCATATCTCTGGATTGTCGGCTGATGAATGCTAGAAAGTAGGGAACTCTTTTAGTATTATCTCTCTGTTTTCTTAGACACTTGTAGACTCTGATGAAACGCTTCTCACCTCAATTTAACCGTCACTCGCTCCGCCACCGTGGCACGGTTGGCGTTGTGGGTATGCTGCTGCTCGGCGGTGGGCTAATGCTCAAACCTGCCCTGAAGTCGAATGCTGACGTTCCTCAGGTTTTGGCGGGTGACGATCGCGAAAAAAGTCAGGCAAACGCCACGTTCAGACTCAAGCAGCGGCAAGAACAACAGCGTCAGATTTTGCCTGAGAATTTTGACCTTGATCGCTATCCTGTCACCAACAAGAATGAAAAACACTGGCGTAATCTGCTTTGGACAACCGCAGTTGTGCAACCCCAAGCTGGTTTTGTCGCCAGTACGATCGAGCAAATGCTGACAATGGCTGTGCGTCCCGGCTTGTCAGACGCGCAAAAACGCACGCTTGATGCAGCGGTGCGGGTCGGTACGCAACTTTATTTGAGCGATCCCAGCCGTTATGCCAGTATTGGTGAGCAATTTCGGCAAACGCTCGATCGCAGTCCCGATCCTGAATGGGTAGCAATGTCGCTTGCTGGGCTTGCTAAAGGTGGACTGTCGCCCGAGCAAATCCAACCACTGGTTGGACGGGTGAAAGCTCGGTTTCCCAACTGGGCTACAACGGTGTCGTTGCAGACGACTCTGCGTGAAATGGCTGCCTTAATTTCGCCAAGCGCCACACCCCCTCTAGGAGATTTGCTCGACTGGACGATCGCGCCCAAGCAAGCGCAACTGTACGTCCTTTGTCAGCAAAATCGCGCTGTGCTCTGTCAGACAGTGCTGAAAAACCGCAAAGGTGAATTTGTACGGCAAGCGGATGGACAACTTTGGTCGATGCCGCTGTTGCTGCGATCGATCCACGGCTTAAGCTGGAATTTCGTTCGTGGCGAAACGCCTCAAGGTATTTTTCGCGTCGAAGGGCAAGTGCCACAGCCCGATGATGAATTCTTCAGGGCGTATGGTCAGTTTTCGTTGGTAAACCTGTTTGTGCCGTTTGAACCCGGGGCAAAGCAATTTGTGCCGGGAAAACCGGGACCCTTTAGAGGCAGTCTGGCAGATTACAAGCGCTTGCTACCGCCATCCTGGCGCAACCATTGGGGCATTCAGGAAAGTTTCTGGGCGGGCAAGGCGGGGCGATCGCTCTTCCGTATTCACGGTACGGGCGAATCACCCGATTTTTTCAGCGGCAAGGATCAAAGCCCTGATACGTATAATTGGAATCCCACAATCGGTTGTCTATCGGCGCTGGAACTTTACAACGAGCAGGGGCAGCTACTTCAGGCAGACATGCCCAAACTTTTGAGCGCGCTGCAAGCAGTGGGCGGCAAAGACTTCACAGGCTATCTAGTCGTGGTTGATTTACCCGGTAATGCCAGCAAGCCCATTGCCCTGGAGGCGATCGAAACCGCTTTGCGTGGCGGCAAACTTTCGCTGAAGACCCAGTACCAAGTACAAGAGCGCTCAACCATCACGCTCCAGAAAGCAGCCTCTCAGCAGCCAGAGCAAGCTAAAACCAAGTTCGCCCTGGCTCGAAACGCTGTGCAGCCAACCATAGAGTCGATCGTCCTCCCCAAAGCTGACAGCGCACCCACCTCCAGCACAGAGGTATCTATCCCGTCACCACCGGATCAGCCGGAGCTTAATCCCATAACGCGACCGCTGCCAATCGCCTATTGAGGGGGGATCAAGCAAAGTAGGGACGCGACCTGTAACCTCTCTACAGAATGCTAGTAAGATTTTCTCATGCTTCGCAAGCCTCTTCCCTGGGACAACTTAAGCCACTCGCCGCTCGCCGAGCGATGGCTCGATCGCGTGTGGTTACTGGGGCTTTTGCTGGCAGCAGGTCTGTTGTTTGGCGTGAATCTGGGCACGCTGCCGCTGCGAGATTGGGATGAAGGGACGGTGGCGCAGGTGGCGC
>JACMKO010000278.1 GCA_014380065.1 Leptolyngbya sp. ES-bin-22
ATGAGCCAAAGCCAATGAGCCACAATGCTGCGATCGCCGCTGCACCCGACTAAACTGAGTGTGCGATCGCCCAAGACCTCCACGCCTACCGCTCCACCCCAATGGAACGCAAACAGTGGGGCATCACCAAGCTCTACAACGAATACTTCCACGAACCCACCAGCCAACTCTACAAACTCCACGCCAAACTCGATGCCCTCGTCCTGCAAGCCTACCGCTTCACCGCTGACGATGACCTACTCGAAAAACTGCTGGCATTAAACTTAGAATTAGCCGCAAAAGAAAAGCGAGGGGAGGCAGTCATTGGTCCCTGGGCACCAACACAATAGACTGAGTGAACCAACTGTTTTAGTCAAATCACACCCGGAGTAACCGTCATGGAACCCACCATTTCACTTGATGCACAAACCCTCAAAGTCCTCATCAAAGAAAGCGTTCGTGAAGTCATGCGCGAAGAGTGGTTCAAATTCTTCGACCTGCTGACTCCCTACGTAGACAACGAAGAGCAAGCGGCGATCGAAGCCTCATTCTCCCCGGCTGATCATTCAGAGACTGACTTCGTTGACATCACAAACTGGTTTGACCATGAAAATCAAGCTCAGTAAAGCAGCCGCTAAGTTTCTGCAAAAGCTCGATCGCAGCAGTCAACAAGCCGTCATCGCAAAAATCGGCACTCTAAAAGCCTGTCTAGAGACTCAAAAAATCTATCCCCCCGAAGAACTTGATATTAAAAAGCTGTTAGCAGAGAGAGAAAGGCAAGGAGAACCCGTAGTCAGACCTTGGGCACCCACCGAGGGGAAAAGATGACAACCACAGCTACCTCAATCAATGGCATCACAATTCGCTTGCCGGACGAAAGGTGGCACCATATTACTCAACGTCACGCAGACATCGCCCAGCAAAAAGAACTGCTCCTGCAAACGATTTCAGCGCCAACCCGCATTCTGGTAGGTAATGATGGCGCGCTTATGGCTATCCAGGAAATCAAGCCAGGAAAATGGTTGGTTGTGATTTATAGAGAAGAGCAAACAGACGGCTTCGTTGTCACTGCTTTTTCAACCCGCAAAATCAACTCACTCAATCAGAGGCAACAACTATGGCCTTAGCGAACTATCAAGAAGCTCAGACTTACTTAAAGTTTTTGCCTCTCTTACACGACTTACCCAAACAACCATTCTTCATCGTTTACGACGCTGAAGCGGACGTACTTTATATTGACTTCAGTAATCCACCCCAATCTGCCGAAGATAGCGAACTCACCGATGATGATATTGTGATTCGCTACGACAAGGCTGAAGCGATCGTGGGTTTGACTATTCTCAACGCCAGTCAGCGCTAGGCTTTCTGCAAACTCCACGCCAAACTTGATGCGATCGTCCTGCAAGCCTATGGCTTCAACGCCAACGATGACCTGCTCGAAAAACTCCCGGCATTAAACTTAGAATTAGCCGAGAAAGAAAAGTGTGGAGAGGCGATCGTCGGTCTCTGGGCACCCTCGACCTAAGATCCCCGGCTTCTTCAAGAAGCCGGGGATCTTGTTGTCAATTGGTTTATCCTAATAGAAGTGCTGTTAACGGAACTTAACAGAGTTTATCTTTCTGCTGCTTACTCATGAAGTGCATTATTGATCGCCGTGCCCAGTTTTCTGCCAGCCATCGTTACTGGTTACCAGAACTGAGTGACGCAGAAAATTTTGAGCGGTTTGGTGCCTGTGCCCGATCGCCCGGACATGGACACAACTACGTCCTCTACGTCTCAATGGCAGGCGAGTTAGACGAATATGGCATGGTGTTGAACCTGTCAGACGTAAAGCAGGTCATCAAGCGCGAAGTCACCAGTCAGCTCGATTTTTCCTACCTGAACGATGCCTGGTCAGAGTTTCAGGAGACTCTGCCAACTACCGAAGCGATCGCTCGTACCATCTGGCAGCGACTGTCTCCGCACTTGCCGATCGTCCGCATTCAGCTTTTTGAACACCCCGAACTCTGGGCAGACTACTACGGAAACCACATGGAAGCCTATCTCACCATCAGCACTCACTTCAGCGCCGCACACCGTCTGGCACGCCCTGACCTCAGCTACGAGAAAAACTGCGAAATTTACGGCAAGTGCGCTCGTCCCAATGGGCATGGTCACAACTACCACCTTGAAGTCACCATCAAAGGCGAAATCGATCCCCGCACAGGCATGATCGCCGACCTTGTTGCCGTCCAAAAAGCCGTCGATGATTATGTCGTCGAACCTTTCGATCACACCTTTTTGAACAAAGACATTCCCTACTTTGCCGAAGTGGTGCCGACCGCCGAGAACATTGCTGTACACATCCGCGAGCTTCTGCAAGAGCCTATCCGTGCGATCGGCGCACAGCTCCACCGCATCAAGCTCATCGAAAGCCCGAATAACTCCTGCGAAGTCTACTGCACTGAAGCAGAACCAGCGGTAACTCAAATGTCGGTGCGTGAACCAGTGATGGTGCAAGGCTAAAGAGGGTTCTACTCTTTAGCCTCTGCATCCTGGACTCTAACTTCTAACAACCAACAACTAAAAACTTTCTCAAGTTGCTCTCGGTGATTCCGATCGCCCCGATGCTTTTCCCTGTGGTCGGCGATCGTCGAGACGGATGACGCTTGCTTCACTGCTTTCGCGTGCCACCCGAATCAACAAGCCTGCCGAGAGGAGGCTAGAAATCATGGAACTGCCGCCGTAGCTGAACAGAGGCAGCGGCAACCCTGTCGTGGGTAAAGCGCCAGTTGCTACCCCAATGTTCAGCAGCGATTGACCGACCATTAGCACCATCACGCCGATCGCAATCAGCCGATACACCGAGTTTTGCGTCTTCATTGCCACCCGGAGCGCCAGCGTTGCATATGCCAGCAGCAGCAACATCAGGCTCAGGCAACCAACAAAGCCAAACTCCTCTGCAAACACCGCAAAGATGAAGTCCGTGTACTGAATGGGAAGATAGAACAGCTTTTGCTGCGAGAGTCCAAAGCCCGTCCCCCAGTTGCCACCAGAGCCGACTGCTAAAAGGCTTTGCACCAACTGGTAACCGTCTCCAGTTGCGTCTGCCCAGGGATTCAGAAACGACAAAATACGACGACGCTGATAGCTTCTAAAGCTAACGCTGAGCACTGCAAGACAAACGCCTGCCAGTGCCGTACCACCCATGTAGGAGTACGGCAACCCTGCTGCCAGCGCCACAAACCAGAGCAACATGCCGCATAAAGCGGTTGTGCTGAGGTTTGGTTGCAGCAGAATGCCTACTAGCACTAGCCCAAAAATCGCCAGCCATAAGACACGAGTGCCCCGCTTGAGGCGTTCCCACTGTCCAAAGATGCGTGCGCTCTGAAGGACTAGAAAGGGCTTGATCAGTTCTGATGGCTGAATTTGAAACGAGCCGAGGAAGAGCCAGCGCGTTGCACCGTTGACGGATGTACCAACACCAGGAATCGCCGTGACCAGAATCAGCCCCAAAATAACGACCAGGAACCAATCGGCAATGCCAACGATGTAGCGCAGTGGCGAATGCACTACCAGATTGAATCCGACTAACCCTACCAAGATCCACAGAATTTGCACCTTGAAGTAGTAAAGCCCGTCGTTACGATCGGCATCGGCGATCGCATACGAGGCTGAAAACAAAACTGTCAGACCAATCAGCAACCACAGGAACGTCAGCCAGCGTAGCCAGCGAGCCTCAGCCGACCAACCCTGAGCAGACGTATCAAAAAAGGGGATAAACAGGCGCAGATTCACGGCGGTGAAGAGTGAAGGGGCAGCGGTCAAACGAGCACGAAACCAGCACAAATCAAACCCCGGTGTAGGCTAACCAGTTTATGCCAGCTTGCTGCAATGGAGAAGAATTTTTGTAAGGACAGGTGGCAGCGGCGGGAAGGCTACAGCAGCCAGAAGCTCTGATCTACCGGATGTTTGATCGCCTTCCATTGCTCAGGCAAGCTATAATCCGAGGTAAACACAGCAGTTTTCTGGCAGAGAATCCTCACATGAGTAGTCCCCTTGATGCTTTCTATATTGGCAGAGCGCTGGCTGAAGCTTTTTATGAGCAAACAGAGCATGTCTTGACAGAGACGCTGAGTGAATTGGGCAAATTTGATGCAGAACAGCGAGAGCGGCTGCGTCAGTTTACAGAAGACGTACTGGCACGCGCCCAGCGAGAAGCAGATGCCGCCAAACAAGCCCAGACCACAACCGCGATCGTGCCGATTGGTACCCAGCCAACCGATCTGCAAGCCACGATCGACGAACTCCGAGCAGAAATTGCTCAGCTAAGATCGGAGCTAAAGCGCTATCGCAGCAACAGTCTGACTTAGGCTTTCAAGGTTTGCTTTACAGACTTCGGTTTGCTAAATCGGTTACACTCAGTTACATAAAACAAAAGCTTTAGGAATTCGAGTGTCTGTTTCTTCCCACGACTCCGACCCCTTACAGCAATCTGCGGAGCCTGTCGATGGTGCTAACTTGCGCCAAAAGGATGCAGATGCTTCTACTCACCATCGGGTGCCAGATTACGCTCTCGATGAACGGCACAGCCTGAACGGTAAGGTTGCGTCGGCTCACAGCAGCGACCACTTAATCGTGCCCCACATTGATTCAGCCTCCTTAAGCGAGCCAGAGTTACCCAAAGTAGAGCTGCCTAAAGCAGATTCAAGCAATCCGGTGGTGGCTGAAGAACGTGTGACGCAACCCTACGCACAACCTGCCCGTACTAAGCAATTGCCGTCAGATTTGCCGTCTGAGCGGGGCGATCGTCACGCGAAGCCAAAACCCTACGGCGACAAATCGTATCGTTGGAGCCGTGAAAACTATTCACGTCTAGGGCGTACGTACGATATTCAATCCTTCGTTTGGCTGCTGGTATTTTCGCAATGGCTTCACAAAAAGCCTTGGAGCTACCCCGGCGGTATGACCGAGGAGAAACAGAAACTCCGTCGGCGTGCCCAGGCAGTTTGGATTCGAGACACACTGCTGGATTTAGGACCAACGTTCATTAAAATCGGTCAACTGTTTTCCACCCGTGCTGATCTCTTTCCTACTGAATACGTGGAAGAGCTTTCTAAACTGCAAGACCGGGTGCCAGCATTCAGCTACGAGCAGGCAAAAGCCATCATTGAGCAAGATCTCGACAAGCCGATTCAGACACTCTACCGAAATTTTGACCCGATTCCACTGGCAGCAGCAAGCTTGGGTCAGGTGCATCGCGCACAGCTTCACTCTGGCGAGGAAGTGGTTGTCAAGGTACAGCGTCCCGGCTTGTTAAAGCTGTTCAAGATTGACCTGGCAATTCTGAAGGGCATCACGCGCTACTTTCAAAATCATCCTAAATGGGGCAAGGGTCGTGATTGGTTAGGCATCTACGAGGAGTGCTGCAAGATTCTCTATGAGGAGGTAGACTACCTCAACGAAGGGCGAAATGCCGACACGTTTCGGCGCAACTTTCGTCAAGAGCAGTGGGTGTATGTCCCTCGCGTTTACTGGCGCTACGCGTCGCCGCGAGTGCTGACGTTGGAATACCTTCCAGGCATCAAAATCAGCCATTATGAAGCGTTGGAAGCGGCTGGACTCGATCGCAAGTCGCTTGCCCAAATGGGTGCAAAAGCGTATCTGCACCAGTTGCTCAATGATGGCTTTTTTCATGCCGATCCTCACCCTGGCAACATTGCCGTGAGTCCAGAAGGGTCGCTGATTTTTTACGACTTCGGCATGATGGGGCAGGTCTCCATTCTGACCCGCGAGAAGCTGCTAGAGGTCTTTTTTGGGGTGGCGCAGAAAGATGGCGATCGCGTCGTTGCGTCGTTGGTGGCACTGGGTGCGCTTGCCGAAGCGGATGATATGGGTCCCGTGCGGCGATCGGTGCAGTACATGCTCGATCACTTTATGGACAAACCCTTTGAAAACCAGTCGATCAGCGCGATCAGCGATGATCTGTATGAAATTGCTTATGGGCAACCGTTTCGATTCCCAGCAACTTTTACCTTTGTGATGCGGGCGTTTTCGACGCTGGAGGGGGTTGGTAAGGGGTTAGATCCAGACTTTAACTTTATGGAGGTTGCAAAACCTTTTGCAATGCAAATTATGGCTAATGGAAATCCTTCATCAGACGCAAATAGCATTTTGAGCGAGTTTGGTCGGCAGGCGGCTCAGGTTAGCAGTACGGCGTTTGGGTTGCCACGCCGCATCGAAGATACGCTAGACAAACTAGAGCGGGGCGACGTGCGGGTGCGGGTGCGATCGATTGAGACCGATCGGATTCTCCGACGGCTCAGCGGCGTTAATATGGGGACTAACTACACGCTGCTAGTCTGTGCGTTTACCCTTTCAGCCACGATTTTGCTTGCCACTGGCTATGGCTGGTGGGCGCTGCTTCCCGCTTTTGCGGCAGGTGCTGCGGCGATCGCCTTCATCCGGCTCATGATGCGCCTTGATCGATCGGAACGCATCTCTTAGTCGTGTTTCTCAGCTCAGCTACTCCAGCCTGCAATGGTCATTGACGACACCACAATCCCTTTATGAAATGCCTTTTCACAGGTTTAACGGATGTGGGGCTTCTGCGTTCCGTGAATCAAGATGCTTATTGCCTTGACGCGGACGGACGCTTTTTTATAGTGGCTGATGGGATGGGTGGTCACGCGGGTGGGCAAGAGGCAAGTCGGCTGGCAACCCAGGCAATTCAAACGCACCTACTCGACCATTGGGATGCGGCTGATAGTTCACGATCGCTGCTGGAAGGCGCTTTCTTCAAGGCGAATCAGGCGATTGTCAGCGATCAGCGTCGTCATCCAGAACGATCGGATATGGGCACCACTGCTGTCGCTGTGATTTTTCGAGGTGAGCAGGTTTGGTGCGCCCATACAGGGGACTCGCGGCTCTACCGCTTACGGGGTGCAAAGCTTGAGCAAATAACGGAGGATCACACCTGGGTCGCACGGGCAATGAAGCTTGGTGAAATCTCTCCAGACCAGGCACGCGTTCACCCCTGGCGGCATGTACTGGCGCAATGTTTGGGGCGTGAAGACCTGCATCAAATCGATGTGCAGTCGCTTGCAGTGCAAGGGGGCGATCGTCTGCTTCTCTGTAGCGATGGTCTCACCGAAGAGCTGTCTGATCAGCTCATTGCGTCTCATCTCAAGTCGATTCGTGCCTGCGATCGGGCGGCGACTGCGTTAGTTGATGCTGCCAAAAACCACGGCGGGCGCGATAATATTACAGTCGTCATTGTGGCGATCGATGGACTGCATCCGCGCGACTGAGCTTATCTTTACTGTTAAGCCCTGCTTCAATGTCTGCCCGTTGGACGGTGCGCTTTGGCAAGGCAGTCTCTACTGTGCAGAAGATGCCTAAGATAAGGCGCTAACTAACCGTGAAGTTTATCTCAGCATGTTGAGAGCAGTGAGGCTAGAACCGATCGCGTCTGAATTTTCTTCAAATCAGCCAATGAGCGAGTTGGCTTCTGCCGTGCCTGAAGTTCAGGTGTCCTCGCCGATCGAGTCAAAGCAGGCAATTCGCACAAGTTTGAAGGCATCGACCCTTGATGGGGTGTTTGCAACCATTTTTTCGACCATCACGGGTGGGGTGCTGCTCAGCAATTTTTTGGTCGAACTGCACGCTAGCCCAACGGAAATTGGATTGCTGTCGTCTATCCCCATGATGGCAAATTTGCTTCAGCCGTTGGGAGCCTTGCTGGGCGATCGCGTGACCAGCCGTCACAATTACTGCCTTTGGGTGTATGCTCCCTCTCGTCTGCTCTGGCTCATTCTTGTAGCCGGGATTGCGTTTGCTAACTGGTGGGGCGTGGGCGCGCAGATGTTGGTTTGGTGGACGCTGGCGATCGTCTGCCTTACTCACTTTATCGGCGCGCTAGGAAGTGCTTCGTGGTTGAGTTGGCTTGCAGTCTTGGTGCCACGCCGACTGCGAGGACGCTATTTCGGGCTTCGCAACAGCGCTGCCAGCCTCACAAGTTTGCTCTGCATACCGCTGCTGGGTTTTGCCATCTCTACCTTTCCAGGCGGTTCGACGCAAGGCTTTGAGGTTTTGCTGCTGCTAGGCATCGTTGCAGGCATTATCAGCCTCGGCTTTCAATTTTTCATGGTGGACGTGAATCCGCAGAGGCAGCATGAGGATAAAGGGAGTCGGGAGTCGGGAGTCGAGAGTCGGGAGTCGGGAGTCCATCAAGAGGCTGTTGCAAGTAACAATCAGACTCAACTCGAAACTCAAAACTCAAAACTCGAAACTCAAAACTCAGAACTTTCCCTTCTCTCCTTTCTACAGGATAAAAACTTCCTTTTCTTCTTGCTCTATTTCAGCGCTTGGGGCTTTGCGGTGAATTTGAGTGCGCCGTTTTTCGATTTGTACATGTTAGATAATCTGGCGATCGATGTCAGTTGGGTCACGGTTTACACCAGCCTGCAAGCAGGAGCCACTATGATCATGCTCGTCGTCTGGGGCAGGCTTGCTGATCGTGTGGGAAATCGCCCGATTTTGATTACCGTTGGGATTTTGGTCGCAGTCACACCGCTTTTTTGGTTGGTTACAGGGGATAATGTACTCTCGGTATGGCTCTGGTTGCCGTTACTGCACGTCCTGGCAGGCGCAACGTGGGCAGCGATCGACCTGTGCAACAACAACCTCCAGCTTGGGGTCGCTCCTGTGCAGCAGCAGGCAACCTATTTTGCTGTGGCAGCCGCTATCGCGGGGATCAGTGGGGCGCTGGGCACAACTGTAGGGGGCTTTTTGGCAGAATTTGCAGACTATGGGGGCATTCCAGGTCTGTTTGCACTCTCGGCGATCGTGCGGCTGGTCGCGCTTTTGCCGCTCATCCTGGTGCATGAGCAGCGTGGACAATCCCTTCATCAAATGATGCGGCTAATTTTCCCATCAAAGTCGGAGCCAGCATTAGGGCCAGTGCCCATTAGTAGCCAGCCTGTGCTGCTAGCCAAACAATTGGATGATGCGACACGTTGCACAGTGCAAAAATCCGCCAGAATGGAAGAATGAACCAGGTTGACTATCTCCGCATTAGCCTCGTCGATCGCTGCAACTTTCGCTGTCAGTACTGTATGCCTGAAGGTGCAGACCTGACCTATGCTTTGCAGCAAAATCTGCTGACGCAGGATGAACTGTTGCTTTTACTGCATGATGTGTTCATTCCCGTTGGGTTTACGCGGTTTCGGTTAACGGGCGGCGAACCGCTGATTCGTCCCGGTGTCGTGGAGATTGTGCGATCGATCGCTCAGTTCCCCGAAACGCAAGACCTCTCAATGACGACAAATGCCTTCTTACTCGCAGGCATGGCGCAAGACCTTTACGATGCAGGCTTGCGGCGCATCAACATCAGCCTGGACTCGCTGCAACCAGATGTGTTTGATGCCATTATTGGACATCACGGACGTTCCCGCTGGCAGCAAGTGTGGGATGGCATCCAAGCCGCCTACCAAGCAGGCTTTAATCCCCTGAAGCTTAATGTCGTCGTGATTCCTGGCGTGAACGATCAGGAAGTGCTGGACTTAGCAGCATTGAGTATCGATCGCGAGTGGCACGTCCGTTTTATCGAGTTCATGCCGATCGGCAATGATTATTTGTTTGGCGATCGCGGTTGGGTGAGTTCTGAAGCACTGCGGCAGCGCATTCGCGATCGCTGGGGGCTAACCGATGGACAGGTGCGCGGCAATGGACCCGCTGATGTGTTCAAAATTCCTGGTGCGAAAGGTACGCTCGGCTTTATTAGCCAGATGTCCGAATGCTTCTGCGATCGCTGCAATCGGATGCGCCTGTCTGCCGACGG
>JACMKO010000279.1 GCA_014380065.1 Leptolyngbya sp. ES-bin-22
AGAGGATGGTTTGAAACATCACGACCTTGTAAGTAGGTGGGTGGAATTAAATATAAAATAGCTGTAGGTTGGGTTGAAGCATGAAACCCCTAGCGCAGCCATGCCAAAGGCTTTACGCCCGCATGGGTTACGCTTCCGCTTTTCTGGTATGCCGGAACGGCTTTACCCATCCTACAAATGATTGTGCCTTCCTACTTATATATTGTTTTACACAACGGACTAATACCAAGTCAATGAACAAAGGCTACAGGTCTTGCCCTCAGCCCCGACCCTTCTCCCTGAAGAGAAGGGCAGTAAAAGCTTTTCCCCTCGCCCGTTGGGAGAGGGCTAGGGTGAGGGAGTATCTGTAGCGTTTATTGCAGGACTTGGTATAACCCGTTCCTAAAACAGTCACTTTCGCCACGATCGCTCTTCGACGATCGCAAAGCAGACACGTTGCTGGCGAAACCTCTAGTGATTACAGGCTCGCCATGTCAGCACTTCACTCAACGGCGTTTTCGTATGTTTTACGCTCGGCAGCTTCATGCTCGTAAGATTTAAGCACGATCCAAAGTGCGTGGATACTCCCAGGAACGATGCCTAGCAATGTCAGACCCACATTGATGATCAAAGCTTGGCTGACACCCAGGGTCAAGAAGACACCAAGCGGCGGTAGAAAAATTGCGGCGAGAATGCGTAGTAATTTCATAGGTCTCTATAACCTGCTCTTTAAACAACCTTAAGTAACTGTATTGTCATGGTAAGGGGCTTCGATCGACCTCCCTCTCAAGAGTTAAAAAGAAGCCTCTTATGCCAGCGATGACACTTGCACTTGAGTCATTTGCCAGAGTTTGTAGACAAAAAACTCAGAGCGATCGGAAAAGGCAGTAAGGAACATACCTTCGTGTGCATCTGCATCTTCTGCCAGCCAGCTACCTTGCAGGCTCACTTCCACAAACGCATCATCCACGGGTGTCACCGTGATGCATTGGCTGCGATCGAGCTTCAGCGCTAGTTCTAAATGACTGAGACTGGGCGCAGCAGCAGGGAGCAAAAAGGCAGCTTTGCTCGGTTCAACGTAGAGTTTTTGTCCGGCGCGCACCGCCAAAAGCACGCGCTGTGCAATCAGCACCTCCAAGGGAGCAGTGATCCGCTCCAGGTGTAATCCATCCTCAATGTAGGTCAGCTTTAACATCCTGCTTGCCTCCTTAAAAAAACAACCCCCGCTTCTGATCTTCAGGAGCGGGGGTTAACAGCTTCAGTCTTAACTGGCGCTTTATGTTGGTGCAACGCTACGCCTGCACCGCCCGCTTTGTGTTGGTCGATCGATCTCTAGTTGCCCCGAAAGGATGCCGAGAATTCCCGTCATAAAAACGTTGCTTCTGAAGAGTGCAGACACGCCTTTAGCCTCAAACAACGCCACCGCTGCCGCAAACCCGTTGTGGGGTCGCCGCTGCCTTGCGCTATGTGAGGTAAGTAAGGGTGTGCTGATCATGGAATGGCTCTGACAAAAACTCGCTTTGTATATACTACACGTGTAGTATGTAAATGTCTAGTCTTTCGATCGCATTAGTCCGAACGTTGGATACAGTAGGCGGCTTTGTGGTTACGGAAACGCCAGGAAGCTCACCATCAATCAAGTCTTGCTCAGGTAGCAGTGGCAGTCAGGCTTTTCAATGAGCGAATCCGCGATCGCGTTCAAGGCGACCGCTGCCAGCAAGCCACCCCCGATCGTGCCGTCGAGCGTGATGAAGGGGAGTCCCAATTGCATCAACTGGCGCTTAGCAGCAGGCGCATGGCTAAAGCCGATCGGCATCCCAATAATCAAGGCTGGGCGGAGGTGATGGTGCGCGATCGCGTCACAGACCGCTAGCAAAGCAGATGGTGCATAGCCGATGATTAGAATGCAGCCAGCGGGCAGATTGTGTAGCCGCGTTTTCCACTCCGAGTGTTGCCAGAATGCTTGCTCTGCTTCCACGGCGCTGGTGATGTGGCAGTCGTTCATTAACGTTTCAGTGACGCAGCCCAAATGCGCCAACCGTGTGTGATCCAGCGCGGCATGAATCAGCGGCACATCCGCCACGATGCAACAGCCCGCTTTGAGTGCATCACGACTGGCAGCGATCGCCCCCTTGCCCACACGTACAAACGGCACCAGGCTCACATCACCACACGCCAGCACTAGCTTTGAGAGCAGATCCACCTCAATCTCAGAGCGATCGGACAGGTCGGGCAACAAGCGCTGCAACGATTCTTGAAACGCTTCGGGATGGGCATGAACCGCTGCATCTAACCCGCTCCAAAGTTTTTCTAGACCACCCAACTGGGTTTGCGTTTCTACGTCTAACAGCTTGAGCTGCGCGATCGCCCCTGCCTGCACAAGCTGACAATCGCCATCGCGCCCCAGCAAACCCTCCAGCGCAGACGCAGTATGTCGCAGATGAGCAATTTGTTGAATGACCGATCGATACTGCTGCTGAAACTGCGCCACCAAGGTTCCTGTCCGATCGGCATCCGGTTCACTTTCCAGAAGCTTGTGGATGTGAGAAAGCTGAAAGCCTTGCTGTTTAAGCGCCACAATGCGCTGGAGTCGCTGCACATCGCGCTGGCTGTAGAGGCGATAGTTTCCGCGCGATCGGGCAGGCTGCGGCAGCAAACCCAACTGGTGATAATGCCGCACCATGCGAGGCGAAATGCCACCCCCTACTGCATCCGTCAGTGCTTTGATCGTTAAATTCTGACTTAGCATAGATGCCCTTTCCTTGATGTAGAGACGTTACATGTCACGTCCCTACAGAATGCATTCACCCATTGCTTGCTTGACATTAACACTGATGTCAACGTTTAGCGTGTAGGAGTCTTCCCGTTTGCTTGCCATGCTCTATCCATCACGTTTGACTCAACTCACTAAAGACCATACCGATGTGGTTGCGGCTGTTCTCTGTGGCATTTTGTTACTGCTGGGGTGGTTAACATTGCATCTGGGTTGGGTCGGGTTAGCGCTGCTGCTGCTGCCTGCTGCGTATGTGATTGGTGGCTATGAAAGCGCTCGTGAAGGACTGACCACACTGTTCCAGGAAAAGGAACTGGATGTGGATTTGTTGATGATTGTGGCAGCACTAGGGGCAGCGGGATTGGGGCTGTGGCAACGTGAATACTTTTTTATTGTGGATGGGGCAACGCTGATTCTCATCTTTGCGGTGAGTGGAGCGCTGGAAGGATACGCGATGCGTCGCACGGAACGCAGCATTCGCAGCTTGATGAGCCTGACAGCGGATACTGCCAGAGTGCTGCGTCACGGTCAAGAGCAGTTGATGCCCGTGAGCGCCTTGCAGGTGGGCGATCGCATCATCGTCAAACCAGGGGAACTCATTCCCACTGATGGCATGATTCAAGAGGGCTATAGCACTCTCAATCAAGCAGCCATTACTGGGGAATCCATGCCTGTCGAGAAAACGATCGGTGATCAGGTCTTTGCTGGCACCCTGAACGGGAACGGTGCGCTGCAACTCACCGTACATCAACCACCCGAAAGTAGTTTGATTCAGCGCGTGATTCGTCTGGTGGAACAGGCACAAACCGAAACGCCTCCATCCCAGCAGTTCATCGAACGGTTTGAGCGAGGCTATGCCAAAGTCATTGTTTTGGTCGGGCTGCTGCTGGCACTCTTGCCCCCCTTTCTGCTGGGCTGGAGCTGGGAAACGACGATCTACCGGGCGCTGATCTTCCTTGTGGTCGCGTCTCCCTGTGCGCTGATGGCAGCAATCATGCCCACGTTGCTATCGGGCATTGCCAACGGAGCCAGACAAGGCATTTTATTTAAAGACGGGGCGCAGTTGGAGATGATCGGTCGCGTGCGGGCGATCGCCTTCGACAAAACAGGCACCCTCACGATTGGTCAACCAGCGGTCTATAAAGTCATTGCCGCCACTGGCTTTGCTGAGGCAGACGTGTTGCAAGTTGCAGCGGCACTGGAATCTGCGTCTGAGCATCCGCTGGGAGCCGCGATCGTACAAGCAGCGCACGCTCTACCCACGTCTGCGGCGATCGAGGTGCAAGCGCATCCTGGTCAAGGCATTGTAGGCAACTATCGTGGTCAGATGGCGATCGTTGGCAACGCAAACTTTGTCAGTCAGTCAGCCATTGAGCTGCCTGCGTCCCTGATCACAGCCATGCAAGATCTAGAGCAAGACGGCAAAACGGTTGTTTGGGTCGCGCAAGGAACACAGGTCATGGGCTTGATCGCCATTGCCGATCGCCTGCGTCCTCAGGTAGCTGAGACCATTGCTCGTCTAAGAACGCTGGGCATTGAGCACGTTGTGATGCTGACGGGTGATAACGATCGCACCGCGCAAAGCATTGCCAAGACGATTGGACTCGATCAGGTCTATGCCGACTTGCTGCCCGAAGACAAGCTACAGGTGATCAAACGCCTACAGCAGCAGTACCAGCACGTTGCCATGATTGGCGATGGCATTAACGATGCGCCTGCCCTGGCTCAGGCATCGGTGGGTGTAGCAATGGGAATTGCGGGCAGTGATGTGGCGCTGGAAACGGCTGATATTGTGCTGATGAGCGATCGCCTGGAGAAATTAGAGCAAGCAATCGTGCTGAGTCGGCGATCGCAGCGCGTGGTGAAGCAAAACATCGTGTTTGCGATCGGTTTTATCGTACTCTTGCTGCTTGCCAACTTTGCGGGCGATATCACGTTGCCGATCGGCGTGATTGGGCACGAAGGTTCCACCGTTCTTGTCACACTTAGCGGTCTACGCTTGCTTAAAGGCTAAAGATTGGCATTGGAGGGTAGGCAATGCTTACTTCTCAATAGTCTGGCGATCGAAGGGGGTGAAGTTGTGCGGCAGCAGTAAGACTTTAAAACTCCATCGATAGCCTCTGTTCCGTCCGCACCAACGCAGTGCTAGCTTGCCGTTTGAG
>JACMKO010000280.1 GCA_014380065.1 Leptolyngbya sp. ES-bin-22
GCACGCCCAGGTAAGGATGCACGATGCGTTCGCCTTTTGCCAGTTGGTCTTTGATGGTTTTTGCTTTGTTGATGGGAATCGCAAACCCAATGCCCATCGCGTCTGCCCGAATGGCTGTGTTAATGCCAATTACTTCACCCTGGTCGTTGACTAAGGGGCCACCAGAGTTACCAGGGTTGATTGCCGCATCGGTTTGAATAAAATCCAGGCGCTTGTCTGGAATGCCAACTTGGGCGCTAGAACGCTTCAGTGTACTCACAATGCCCAACGTAACGGTGTTATCTAGCCCCAAAGGGTTCCCAACGGCGATCGCCCAGTCCCCTACTTGAATCTGGTCAGAGTTGCCGAGAGAGGCGATGGGCAAATTACTCCCGTCGATCTTTACGACTGCGAGGTCGGTCACCTCATCAGCACCGCGCACCTTGCCTTCAAACGTCCGTCCATCCTTCAGCGTCACCGTTACCTTATCTGCCCCATTCACCACATGGGAGTTCGTCAAGATCACCCCATTGCGGTCAATAATAAAGCCCGATCCTTGCCCTCTAAGATGCTCTTCACGGGGCGACTGCGAAAAGCCCTCTTCGCCAAAAAAGCGACGAAAGAACGGATCTTCTAATAGTTGATCAGGACTACTGCGGCGAGTTACCGTCCGTTCGGTGTCGATGCGGACGACTGCTGCACCAACGAGGTTGACGGCTTTTGCTACAAAGCTGCCCTGTACAACAGCCTCGGGGCTTTGAGCCGGATTCATAGCAGCGGCGCTAGTGGCAGCGATGGAGAGCGGCAGCAGACTCGCTTGAGCAGGCATGACCAGTATGGATGTCGCTGCTATCACGATCGCCAGAACCGTAACTAGCGATCGGCGTAACGAGTGAGAAAGGATTGAGAAGCGCATAGCATCGACCTACAGAGAGCAAATGTAGCTGAAATGTTTCTCTTCTATTTTGACAGGCAAAGCCTCATACTGTGCTCATGATGATGGTGTCTAGGCGTTGACCTGGGCTAGAATCGCAATACGTAAAGCTCTTCATAACTTTAGTCAATCTCAAATGGCAACTTCTGAGCGTCCCCTGAGCCGAGATAGCGATCGCCTAGAGGATGAGCTGCCTCATAGCCATGAACATGGCACGCCTCATCATCCCCATATCCATAGTGAAGAATCGCTCAAGCGCGTGGTTAATCGGCTGTCTCGCATTGAAGGTCACATTCGAGGCATTAAAACAATGGTGCAGGAGAGCCGTCCGTGTCCAGATGTGCTGGTGCAGGTTGCGGCTGTGCGGGGCGCACTCGATCGCGTTGCCCGCATTATTTTAGACGAGCACTTGACTGAGTGCATTGGTCGCGCTGCCAGAGAAGGCAACATCGAAATCGAGATTGAAGAATTGAAGGCAGCCCTCGATCGCTTTTTGCTTTAGCCTGTCCAGCTAGATCATCAATCGCTCTAGCCCATGAGGATCGGGGATGGTCAAGGTGTCGCGCTCGCGCAGAATCAGTCCTTTTTTCTCTAGCTTGCTCAAGACTCGCGTCACCGTTTCCCGCGCCAGTCCGCTGAGGCTGCTCAATTCGCGATGCGGCAGATTTGGAATTTCGGTGCCGGTTGCGACTTTTTTGCCCTGACCATCGGCCAGAAACAGAAGAATATCCGCAACGCGTGAGGTGCTATCGGATTCGCGCAAGCGCAAGCGACGATTGACCTGACGCAGGCGACGCGCCATCAACTGGGCCAACCGAATGCCTGACTGCGGCTCGGTATGCAGTAAGTTGACAAAATCTTGCGCGGGCATGTTGCCAATGACGGTAGGCGCAAGGGTAATGACATCGGTCGATCGGGGTACTTCGTCTAGAGGAGCCATTTCACCAAAGAGTTCACCTTTGCCCAAGATATTTAGCGTGACTTCCTTCCCATCCAGGTTGTACGTACGAATTTTGACCCAACCATTCAAGATGAAATAGACCGAGCTACCCCAATCATTTTCCAGCAGAATCACCTGATTCGCCGGATGACTTCGCATCACTACTTGAGCCGTTGCTTTTTCGACAGCCAAATCAGGAAGCCCTTCAAAAAAGGGAGCCGATCGAATCGATATATTAGCGTGAGCATCTCTGGGACTATACCGATCTTCCATTTGGCTGCCGTGTCACAACTCTCAAGTCAGGGTAAATGATAGTGCAAGCGTCCAAAATTGACGAACAAGCATACGACCCGCATCAACATCTGAAGTCTAAGTGCTGTAGAACTGGATCGATCGGCTTCATAGCAATAATAACTCAACGCCTGTGTGACTTAGTGTTATTACTGAATGATTGCATGGCTACCAAGCTCTGGTCATACTTATCAGCTTGCCATATCACTACATCTCTAGAGTTTCAGGCAGTGTGTCATACACGTACCTGCACCCTCAGCACGGCGTTTTTTTAGAGAATTTGTCACTTTTTTAATTTCCTGGCGTACACTTTGTCCAGATGTGGCGATCCCGAACGACTCAGAATCTCCTCAACCAGAGCTGATTCACTGATGCAAGCCGTCCAGGTTCAGCGACAGCTTCATCTCTACAGCCCAAAACCACCAGCAAGGCAGGATTAGTCTTCATTGCTACATGCCCTAAAGTTACTAAACATTAAGCCTGTACTGCCGATGCAAATTTAGTCGGCGTAGTGCTAAACGCTCGGTTAGACTGATTTTCAGCTTATGCGATCGCCCTTCTAAATTTGTTTTTTTAGGTTCAGCCAAGACGTACATTTGGGCTGTTCTTGGAAGCCTCACTATATTATTAGAGGTGGTAGCTGTCTCCTAGCCTGCTTCTGCTCAGTACTCGTCAGGGGTTACATTGTGACTTCTCAGAAGGATCAAGTTCAAGCGCTTATTACAGATATAGACAGTGTGCTTCAGAAAACGACTCCCCGTCTCCCGTGGGTCGTGTCTGGAGAGATGACGCAGCAGCGCCAGGTGCTGGAGCGCGTGCGCAATTACCTGGTGAACTTTCAACGTCGGCAGCTTGCTGGTGAAGGCTTTGAGCAAGCAGGAACGAGACCAGATTTACTAGCGCATGACATCTACTATCAACCCTCTCAGCCGTCTTATCCGTCGCCTCAAGGCGGGTCGCAGGCTGAACGATCGCAGGCGTATAGCCAGAACGATGTGACGGCACAGCAAATGTTGCAGACGATCGTCCAGGAAATGGGCTATCTGCGCTCTAGCCTGATGCAGCCGCTCCAGTCAGATGTAGAGGGTTTGCGCCAGCAGCGAGACGTGCTCGCACAAGAAATTCGTCAGCTTGAGGCACAGCGTCAGGGGTACGCAGGACAGTTGCCAGGACAACAGCAGGCAATCGCAGAGTTTTTGCAAGCATTGATGAGTCGCCTCCAAGAAACGCTGCCACAGCAAGTGGCACAAACCTTGAGAAGTGGCAATCAACAGTCGTTGCCCTATGGCGACAACTTGGCGCTGACAGGCTCAGCTCCGGCGATCGCACAGACATCAGATTCGCCATTGCAGGGGTTTGGCAATATCCAGGTGGCAAAGTCACAGTCAGATGAACTGCTGATCAAGCTAGACTCCACTCTGAGCGTCGTGTTTGAGTCGTTACAGCGAAACGTGCAGGCTTATGAAGAGTCTCTGTCTCAGGGACTCAATAAGATGCACAGTCTGGGACAGCAGGGCGAGATGATGTTCACGGCGCTGGTGAGTCATTTAGCCAATCAGCTTGGGCAGGAAGCATCCTCTTATCTACAGCCACCTGCTTCAAGGCTGGAGGCTTCACGGTCAACGAATCCAACGACTGGCGGAGTCTCTATCCTATCATCGGCAGCTAAACCGCCAGAGGCTACGGTGAGTTCGCTTTTGGAACAGCCCTATGCGGAGGCAGCATTACCGTTTCCAGGCACTGAAATTTCTAACAGTTTTGCCGACACCGCCGCTGCTCCAAACCTAGCTGAGCCATCAGTGGATGCCGCGATCGATTCCTGGCTGCGTTCTGCTGGTAACACTGATGTGGCACCTGGAGTTGATTTAGAAATTGCTGAATTAAATCTGGAAGGCTTTGATCTGAATCAGTTGGCGGCTCAAGATGTGAATGCACTCCTGGAACTGGATGCAAATCTGCTGGGCACGAATCTATCCCCGCAGCCAATGTTAGCGCCGGAATCAGGCATCGGTCGCCCAACTCAACCGATCGCGACTGAGCCGACATCCAGCGCCATGAGCGTCGAAGATACGGCTGATATTGACGCTGCACTGAAGCTATTAGAGCAGTTAAGTTCGGAACTGCAAGAGCAACCAACGTCTGTAGCCAATGCGGATGCCGAGATCGATCGCATGTTGAGCACACCCTCAACCTTGCCAGGGGAAGCAGTGGCAGACAGTATTCCTGATGATGCACAGGACGAACTGGACGAATTCTACGAAAGTTTATTTGGCAATCAGTCGAGCGTCGTCGAGCCGCCCTCAGAGGTTCCAGTAGCAGTAGAAGCATCCCAAACCTCCTCTGTCCCAGTCGAAGCAGTAGAGCCAGCGATCGCACCTTCAATCACAGAGCCAGTCACTCAACCATTAGACACGCAGTCGCTAGCCGTACAGCCCATTGATACGCTTCCGGCTGAAACGCAGGCACCTGTTGGCACTCTGGCTGCATCGGCTGTTGTTGCACCAGCCGTGTCTGTGGGTGTTGACCCCACCCTCGGCTGGGATTTGCTGTCAAAACCGTTGGTGGACCAGGCAGCAGAGCCAGACATTCCGGCAGCGTTACTGGAAGACGAGCTACTGAGCGGTTGGGATTTTGAAGACGCTGACATCGATTTAGTCGAACCGGAGCTACTTCCCGCTGACGATGATCTGTTCGGTGATCTGGACGATCTGTTCGGTATTGGTGAACCTGCGGCAACGGGCGATCGCGCTCTCAATCTGATCGATGCGCCTTCCAGCCCCCCAACCGACGCAACAAAGGCTCCTGTCGAGCAACGCTCGGACACGGATACTAGCTCGGAGGGGTTAGCAGCCACAGCCTTCAGTGCTGAGCCACTGACCAGTTTGGATGAAATTGCCACTCTCACGGATTTGTTTGGCGAGCCTGATCTGGCTGATGGGCTACCTGTAGAAGCACCGACCGCCGCACCGACTGCACCAGCAGAGAGGCTCAGCCAGCCTCCAGTCAGTCCGCCCACCAGTGCCGCTCAAACGCTCACTCCTGTCGGTAACACCAGCGATCAGATTCTTCCTGCTGATCCGGCAGACGATCGTCTAGAGGGCGATCGCTACACTCCTGCGGCTCCTGGAGAAGACCTGCTGCCCATCCAAGAAACGATCGCTGAGCCTGAAGCCGAATTGTGGCTGGACGAAAGTACCTTGAGCCGCCTGAGCGAAGATCTTTTTAGTCTAGAGGACGCGATCGGCGATCCCTCTATCTTGCCCTATAACGCTGCTGGAACTGATGCGCCAGCGCTTTTCCCAGACGCACTGCATGAGACTGAACCCCTCAGCGAACCGATGTCACTAGCCGACTGGAATGCCTCGCTTGATGAGGCGGCTGGCGCGCTGCCGATCACGGATTCGACGCAAACATCCTTTGAGCCTGAACAGAGTGCGATCGCCGCAGAGCTACCTGAAGCGTTCATTCTAGAGGGCATGGATGATCTATTTGCAAACACCCCTGTAGTGCCCCCGGTCACTCCAGCTTCGCCGCCGCTGTCAGCTCAGGCAGAGCCATCCGCTGCCTTTACGCTGGAGGGCATGAACGATCTATTCGACGATCCTTCAACGAGCACTACACCGTTGCCATCGGTAGCGCCCCCAACCAATCAGCCATTGCCCTTTACCCTGGAAGGGATGGACGACCTCTTTGGCGACGTGCCAGCAGCGGTTTCGGAACCAGCAGACCAGCCGCTACCGTTCACGTTTGAAGTTGGAGAAGACCTGTTTGCCGATGTGCCACCCGTTGCTCCCAGCCTTCCAGTCGTGCCTGAAGTGGCAGCTACAGCACTACCACCCAAGCCGCCTGAGCCAGTTTTTGCTTTCAATCTAGAGCCAGTGGATAGTCTTTTTGTGGAGGTGCCGTCTACACAGGCAGAAGTGCCGTCCGCAGACCTGGAAGTGCCATCTGCAAATGTGGAAGCGCCATCTGCCGATTCGCCTGCTAGTACGTTCAATTTAGAGGGGATGCTGGCTTCGGCTCCAGAACCATCACCAGAGCTAGGCACTACACCCTTTACCTTTGAACAAGTGGGTGACCTATTCATGGAAATGCCGTCTGAAACAAGCCCTGTTTTGGATGAGCGATCATTGGATGAGCGATCGACGGTGAGTTCTACGACATCACTGCCGCAAAGTTCAGAGCCACCGCCTGCGCCTTTCACCCTGGAGCAAGTGGGCAATTTGTTCGTAGAAACCCCCTCTGGGAATGCAGTGACAAATCCAACTGCGCCATCACCATCCGCATCAGCGACTGAACCATCCACCTTAGAGCAGGCATTCGCAAGTCTGATGGGTTCCTTTGGCGAGCCAGAGTTTCCCCCTAGTGAGACGGAAACTCAAGATCCCGAAAAAAAAAAGGGGATGAGTTAACCAGCACCCGTCTAGAGCCTGTGGCGCTCACTGACCAGCCTGAGCAGCCAGTGGTGCCACCGATCGCACCCACGGCTGCACCGGCAAGCGTCATAGTTGCGGTCGAGCCACCGAGTAGCATCAGTACGGCAGACTCCGCCTGGTGTCTAGGTATCGATATCGGTACAACCGAGATCGCCGCTGCTTTGCTGAATGCTCACACTGGGCAAATCCATTCCATCGTTTGGCAAGAGACGGAAGCCCCTAATCAGCCACCGTTAACTGGGTTGCCTGCGATCGCCTACCTCTCTGCCCAACAGCTACAGCACACACCCGAATCCCCAACAGCATTGGGCTATCAGGCACTGGAGTCCGAATTTATCGCTGTCGAGCAGCCAAAAGCGCCAATTGGTCTACTCTTGAGCAATTTTAAGCCTTACTTTAAGGCTGGCGTACCTTACTTGCAGGAACAAACCCAGCAATGGGAACCGACCCTCCAGTGGTCTGATCAACAAGAGCTGGCTCTACGCTGGTTCCAGCAAGCACTGGTGGCACTCCTGGGAACCTTGCAGGGAAAAGTGGCTGGCTTAGCAAGTACCACACCAACCCTGTCGCTGGAGGCGTTTCAAGCGGCGATCGCTCATATCCACAGCCTTGTCATTGGGTGCCCCACGGGCTGGTCAGATACTTACTGCTTTAATCTCCGAGAAGCTGTATTGGCAACCGGTTTAGTGGCTCGTGCCGAGCAGATTTACTTTGTGGAAGAGGCGATCGCGGCACTGCTTGCCACCTCACCCCAACCGCTCCGCTCGATCAACCAGCCTCAAATGTCTTCTGTTGCTGTCTCCCACAGTAGCCCTCATGAGTCGCTGCAAGGAGTCACCCTGGTCGTGAGTGCAGGTGCCACAACCACCGAGCTTTTGTTGGTGGATGTTCCCCCCGATCGCACGCTACTGACCCGCGAACACAGCTACTTACGCAGTCTTGCCTATGCAGGCGACGCGATCGATCAGGATATCATTTGCCAAATTCTGTATCCCTCTGCCTGGAACTGGGAACGCCTGGATCTACAAAGCCTGGACTTGCCACTCCCTGGAGAACCTGATCAGGCGGCTCGCGATCGGTTGCAGCAACGGTTACGCAGTAGTGCTTTGGGACGGCATTTGCTGAATGCTGCCAGACAGCTCAAACTGGCATTGCAGCAGCAAGATACAGCAACCTTTAAGCTCAACGACCAACAGTGGACAGTCAGCCAACAAGATTTGCACAGCCGCGTGATGGTGCCCTACCTCCAGCAGCTCAATCGAGAGCTGAATGTGCTGCTTAACCAAAGTGGCATTGCGGTACAGGCAGTCCAACAGGTCATTTGCACTGGTAAAACAATAGCACTGCCCGCGATCGTCTACTGGCTCAAGCAAAAACTGCCTAACATGCGCTTGATCCAAGAGAGTGACACTTCAGAACCAAATAAGATTGCCCGTGGCTTGGCGACCTTGCCACTCTACCCACAGATGTTGGATTCAGTGCGCCATCAGTACAGCGATTACTTCTTGCTACATGAACTGGTACGGATCTTGCCAAAGGAGTCGCTTTCGGTCGGACGCATCCTGCAACTGCTAGAGAATCAAGGTGTCAACACCAATTTCTGCCAGCGCCAAATCCTCAGTCTTCTAGAAGGGCACCTACCCGAAGGACTGTTGCCCTCTCAAACTGCCGCCATGCTCACACCGAAAACACAACAGAACCCTGATTACCAGGCATTGACGGCAAAACCGCTGTTCTTGAGGGAGGGCAACCAGCTTTATGGCTTTAACCCTGACATGCACGATCGCCTTCAGCGTTACTTCACCGCCATCCTGGCAAATGCCCATCAAACATTAGCAGAACCGTTGCCGATCGATCTGGGCGTGGACGTGAAATAAACGTCCAGGATGGCTTCTCACTTCAACCGACTTTTAGCCGCTTTCAACATCACCTGAGCTTTGGCATAGACCGTGGTGTTGGGCTTGATGGTTTCTAGCCGATCCGCGATCACTCGAAGCTGTCTCGTTTGGGATGCATTTAGCGCTTTTGCGTCTGCTGGAATGGAGTCAAATAAATTGTCTCGTAACCGCTGCGCTTCCTCAAAGGCTTGTGCAGACCCTTGCTCCGTCTTGAGCCGAATCTGGACATTGCTGAGGCTCTGGGTATAGCTCGCCAGCAATGTTTGAGCTTGCTGATAGTTAGGATCTTTGAAGTCGATTTTTTCTAGACGATCGATCGCGGTTGCCCACTGCTTTTGATTTTCCTCCCACTCAACCTCAGCATGAGGAACCTTTAAATTAAGCTGTTGAGCGGTTTGAGCAAAAACCCTGGCTGCACCAATCAAGTTGCCCGCTTGAACGTTACCAACTGCCAAACCGGAAACCTGCTGAAAATCGCGCTCAGAGGCGGCTAACCTCGGTCGTGCCATCCGCGCTGCAAGCGTCTGGTCAGGAATTTGGTGAAGCTGATCGATCGCCTGCTGCCACTGAGCGATCGCGGGTTGCTTCTCTGCCTCGCTGGACGCTTTCTGGTACTGCTGTTTCGCCTTGCCAAGTAACTGATCTGCCTGGTTGAGCTGCGTCTGGGCATTATTTTCCTGAAACAGCTTGGC
>JACMKO010000281.1 GCA_014380065.1 Leptolyngbya sp. ES-bin-22
TCCATCGGCATCTGCCAGATTTTCTCACCTGCTAGTTCGCCCGCTTGAGTCAGTTGGTTTGCAAGTTCAGGGTCAGAACTCCACAGCCCAGCAATTTCGTCACCCAATGCGACAACACAAGCTCCCGTGAGGGTTGCCAGATCGACGATCGCGTCCACGCCCAGCTTTTCAGCAAACACGAGCGCATCCGCTAGCGTCAGGCGACCTTCGGCATCGGTATTGTTGATTTCGATCGTCTTGCCATTGGAAGCGGTGAGAATATCGCCGGGATGGATGGCGTGAGCGCTGATCATATTTTCGGTCGCAGCAGAGATAAAATGCACTTCGACATCGGGCTTGATTTGGGCGATCGCCTTCGCTGCACCCAGCGTTGCTCCCGCGCCGCCCATGTCGGTTTTCATCATTTCAATGCCGCTACCAGCACCTTTGATGTTGAGTCCACCAGAGTCAAAGGTCAGCCCTTTACCAATAATTGCCAGCTTGCGGCGCGGCGTGCCCTCAGGTTTATAGGTCAGGTGGATAAACTTGGGCGGCAGATCAGCACCTTGTGCGACACCCAGAAAAGCCCCCATACCCAGTTTTTCGCAGTCTTCCCGTTCTAGAATTTCTAGCGCCAGACCGTATTCGTTAGCGATCGCCTCTGCCGTTTCTGCCAGCGTGATCGGCGTGACATAGTTTGCAGGCGCAGCGACCAGTTCCCGCGCTAGAAAAACACCAGAGGCAATTTGACGCGCGCGTGCAACGGCAGCCTCCTGGTCGCCTAAGCCCAATAATTCGATTTGCTCAACCAATGCACCCTTGTCTTCCGCTTCTGATTTGAAGCGATTGTCCTGATAGAGTGCAAGTTCGGCTCCTTCTGCGATCGTCTGAGCCGTCAGTGCCGCATTACCATTCCACATAGGCAAGCTGATGCCTAGCCGCTTGCACCGTTCTTTTTTTGCCAGTCGTGCACTGGTAGCCGCCGCCCGCCGCAGGCTGTCTAGCTTCAAGCCATCGGGTTTGCCCAAACCGACTAGAATGATCTTACGCACCGTGCTGCCTGCACCCACTCGCGCTGCTGCACTGCTGCCGTCCTTACCTTTAAACTCCACTTCAGCAATCAGCTCTTTCAGCGTGCCAGATAGCTTCTCGTCCAGGGTTGCCAGTTCATCCGACAGTTCTACGTCGCCTTCAAACAGACCGATCGCCAACCCATCTCCAGACCACTCCAAGAGAGGCGTACCCGTCGTTCGCAAATCCATTCAGCTTATCCTCGTTGTCTGATTCAGATCTCTAGTATCGATCAAAATTCGAGGGCAGAAGGAAGTTGTTGGTTGTTATAGCTGTCGCCAGTTTGATTAGGACATAGACTAAGGGCAGTCGTCTCTTGGCACTACACTATGGCAAAAGCTTACAGTTATGACTTCCGTGAGAAAGTGATGCAAGCGCTTGCACTGGATGGGTTGAAGAAAAGTGAAGTCAGCCAACTCTTCCACATTAGTCGTAACACCATTGACCTGTGGTTGAAGCGCAAAGCGGCAACCGGCGATGTGCAGGCAAAACAGCGGCAAGCCGTGAGTCCGCGTCAGAAGATCACGGACTGGGAAAAGTTTCGCGCCTTTGCTAAGGAGCACGAGAGTAAAACGCAAGTCGAGATGGCAGCGTTGTGGGAGAGCGACATCAGTGACCGGACGATTTCACGGGCACTGGCAAAGCTGGGCTGGACGCGAAAAAAAAGACGTACGGGTATCGCGAACGCGATGAGACCAAACGGGCAGCGTTCTTAGCCGCGTTGGGAGACCCGAAAGCAGCACACTTGGTGTATGTCGATGAGTCAGGCATGGACGCACGAGAGGACTACGGGTACGGTTGGTCGTCTGCTGGGGAACGGGTCTATGGGCTGAAGTCTGGTCGTCGTCAAGGTCGTGTCAATATGATTGCGGGTTATCGAGCCGGGCAACTGATTGCCCCCTTTACAGTTGAAGGCGCTTGTAACCGCACCGTCTTTGAAATCTGGTTAGAAACCTGCTTAGTGCCGCTGCTTAAACCTGGAGAGTGGGTGATTGTGGATCATGCCACCTTTCACCACGGCGGACGTATTGCCCAATTAATTGCCGACACGGGAGCACAAGTGGTCTACTTGCCACCGTATTCACCTGACCTCAATCGGATTGAAAAATGTTGGGCATGGTTAAAAAGTCGCATTCGCAAACAGTTACGGGAAACCACTCCTTTGCGACAGGCAATGGAAGCCGTGCTTAAACAGGCTGCGTCCTAACTTCTATGGCGGCAGCTATAACAGTAGGTTTTAGAATTTTCTGCGCTGCTGCGGGTGTTACAAGTGACACAGAAGATCTCGAAGCGAGAGGTACTGTAGTAGCGTTTGATGAAGTGGACTATCGATTTGGGCGGGGCGAGACGACGTAGTTTTTAGACAACCTGAACGCGCCAGATAGACAGAAGGCGGAGATGTTTAAGACATGGGCACGGTTGCGATCGCAGCCAATGGGCAAGAGCGCACAGTAACAGATGAGCGGGGCTTAACGCACTCTACCTATGATGAGCGAGGACGGTTATTAGCGAAAGTCGAACCAGACGGGCGTTCCA
>JACMKO010000025.1 GCA_014380065.1 Leptolyngbya sp. ES-bin-22
AGCGAGCGCTCACGCTCTTGCTGCGCTTGGTGCGGCTCAACTTCTACCAGTTTCGCCTCTCTTGGTGGAGCTGTCAGAGGGTTGTGGTTAACTGTCAAGCGCAGCAGAAGTGCTGATTCAGAGATTCTCTTCGATAGATCCTCTGAAACTCAATCCAAATAAGGTTTTCCAGCCTATGTTGCACTTTTTGGGTCGTATGTCTGGGTCGAGCCGACATACGCCTAATTTAGTGCAAGAAAGGGCTGAAAGCCTGATTCTGCCGTAAAAATTTGACGCTTTTCCCCTTGTCTATGACTTGATCCAGAAGCTTGACGTAGAAAGCCTTGTAGCCCCATGTTGCACTTTTTTGCCCTTACATCAGCGTGCGATTCGTTTCTGCCCAAGTCAAGCCCCTCAACTAGGCTTGAAATAAACAGCCTTTATGCAGGTTCAGCACCAACAGCTTTAACCGATACAGTATTAAAAAGCTCCCATCGCTCAGTCAACGTGAGTCAATAGGAGCTGAGTTAGATCACTCATTGCGAGGATCAGTGACATGAAACGGGAAGCGCTTAGAGTGCTTCAATGGGGTACTGAGCCCTTTTCCAGGCTGCCAGTCCACCCGTGAGTTCAGCAATATTTTGATACCCTGCTGCCCGCAATTGCGATGCCGCCACCGCTGTCTGCTCATCTGTCTGACCATAGACGTAAATGTCACGGTTGGTTTCAAGAGCGGTACGCGCACGATTGACTAGCTCATCCAGGGGCATTGCGATCGCTCCCATGATGTGGCTGGCGTTGAACGTGTCCCGATCGCTCACGTCAATGATGGTTAAGGCAGGCTCACCCCAATCCAAGCGCTCTTTGAGAGCAGCAACGCTAGCTTGGTTCTGCATGGCACCAGGGATAGGAATGAGTTGAAAAGGCTTAGTCATGATTTCACCAGTGATAAAGATCGCAGTCTGAACGTTTTACGGCTACGGACGAAACAAAGCAGGGTTCAAATTCAGGATGCTTGACGGCTCAGGCAGTTTGCTAGAGCAGTCTCTGCCTCACTCAGCTTCGGAGTAGCCTTAAGGTTAAGCACACGCTCAAGCTGATCGTTGCCCATCTCGCTCAAGGCACGCTTGAGGCTCGGTTGACTCAGTACCGTCGGTAAACAAGCGACGAGGGCACTGGTGCGATCGTCTGCAGGAGAGCCCTTGACCGCCTGTGGAACCATCGTTTCAGAGATTGTTGCAGCATTCAGCGGCATCGCCAGCGCCGGATTAAAAAGTAGTCCTGGTAGCCAAAACAAGCCCACTAGCAAAGCCGTCAGGAGCGTGCGAACTAAGCGAGTTGTAAGCTGATTGAAGGAAAAACTGCTCCCAACAAATGGTGCTGGATTGTGGTTTTTGAGATTTGAAAGAGTAGTCATAACAGTCCTTTGTAAGGTGGAAAATTGCTTGAAAAAGCTGGCGATGACAAGGCTTGATGGTTGCCAAACTGGATCACACTGCAACGTTCAACCAGGATGGCTGACTTACAGCAGCCCCCAGAAGTGAAGAACGCCCTGACTTGAGAACACTTCGATGAGAACAACAGACACGAAGCCCAGCATTGCCAACCGACCATTCCAAACTTCAGCTTGGGGCGTAAAACCCCAAACCCAAGCATTGCGATCGGTTGTCGGAGCGGTAACTTTAATCGAACTTGCCATGCTCTTTGCTCTAAATTTGGTGATTGAAAAGATGGCTGCAACGATGAGCAGTCAGACTTGCTTACGAGTTTTGAAGCGAGGCAAAGCCTGAATCCAATTGCCATTCGTGTTTCAGCAGATCCTTATAGAGCGTTTCTCGCAGCAGCATCTGGCGGTACTGCTCAATGAGGAACGCTTGAGCCTGCTCGTGAGACATTTGCTCTACCTGATCGGTAAAACGTCTGAGGCTGAAGGATTGCTCTAAAGTGAGTTCGGTGACTTGATCCATAGCGATCGCTTGCGCCCTCAAGGAGATAAAGCCGTGAACAAGGGTTTACCACCGTTTGTTACGTCATGTGAATTAGTGTAACGAAGTATTTACATAATTTGACGATTCTCGACAACTATGTGTCGTATACATTGCTTTAGCTTTTCAGGCGCGTCTGGGCCCACGGCAAAAATCTGCGTGATTGTCCTACAGCCGCAGATTGGCATAGCCGTGTGTCAAATGACGACAGCAATGGTGCAACCCTTCTAAGAAGCGGCATGGCAATGAGAGTACGGCTTCCTTATTTCATCAGCGGGTTATTGAGTTTGCTCCTAGCGCTAGTGCTGCTGGGACAGTCCACTGTTGTTGTAGCAGCCCCTGATCACGTTCTTTATGAACAAGCACAGAAAGCCCAAAGTGGTTTGCTCAAGACACTGGAAACCCTGGTCAATATTGATTCTGGGACGGGTGATCAAAAGGGGCTCACGCAGGTTGAAGATCTGGTCATTGAGCAACTCAAAGCAGTAGGCGCAGACGTTCAGACCATTGCTGCTACGCCCAGTGCTGGACGGACGATTCTGGCTACAGTGCGAGGCACTGGCAAGGGCAAGATTCTCCTCCTTGCCCACACCGATACTGTCTTCAAGGCAGGCACAGCCGCGCGACTTCCCTTCAAAATTGTGGCTGGTAAAGCCTATGGTCCCGGAGTGATGGATGACAAAGGCGGCATTCTTTTCGGGGTCGAGGCGCTCAAAATTTTACAAGCACGGCATTTTAAGGACTTTCACACCATCACCTTTTTGATTAATCCCGATGAAGAGAAAGGCTCGTTTGGTTCCCGCGCTTTGATCAAAGAAACGGCTAAAAAACACGATGTGGCTCTAGTGCTGGAGTTTGGGTCGCCACAAGATAAGGTCACCGCATGGCGCAAGGGCATCGGTTACTACGGCATTGAGGTCAAAGGTCGAGCGGCCCATGCGGGAGCGGCACCAGAGAAAGGTTGTAATGCCCTGCTAGAAGCAGCGTATCAAACCTTGAAACTCAGCAAACTGAGCGATCCGAACAAACAGACAACGGTGAATGTGACGGTTTTCCAGGCAGGCGATCGCGCGAATACCATTCCAGACTTCGCCAACGTGCAAGCTGACGTGCGGGTACTGGAAGCCCAAGAATACCTTCGCCTCGAACGTGACTTTGTGCGGTTAACCCAAAACAAACTGCTGCCTTGTACAGCCATTAAGGTGCGTGCAGAACAAGGTCGTCCACCCTTTCCACCCAATTCACAAACCGATGCGTTAGTGAAAAAAGCGCAAGCCATCTATCAAACCATTGGTCTGAAGCTTGGCGTGGAGGGCAGTGGTGGTGGCACCGATGGTAACTATGCGGCTGCGATGGGCACACCTACCCTGGATGCACTCGGACCAGTCGGCG
>JACMKO010000282.1 GCA_014380065.1 Leptolyngbya sp. ES-bin-22
ATCCAGACAGCCAACCCTGAGATTGCCCTGCGAGAAGCCCAAACTGCTTTCTTGCAAGTGCTAGCAGACGCATGAGTGGATGTCCCAATCAATTCCTGTTTGAAGATCATGACTACGTTTGATCATCCGCCTCGAATTTTATTTTTGTACGGTTCGCTGCGCGATCGTTCCTACAGTCGCTTGGTGGCAGAAGAAGCGGCGCGGATCATGCAGGAATTTGGGGCAGAGGTGAAGTTTTTCGACCCGCGTGAGCTACCCATCTACGGCAGTGTGCCCGACACTCATCCCAAAGTGCAGGAGCTACGAGCGTTAAGCCTGTGGTCTGAAGGGCAAGTGTGGACAAGTCCAGAGATGCACGGGCAAATTACAGGCATCATGAAAAACCAGCTTGATTGGATTCCGTTAAGCCTTGGGGCAGTCAGACCGACACAGGGTAGGACTCTGGCTGTCATGCAGGTGAGCGGTGGTTCCCAATCCTTTAATGCCGTTAATACCTTGAGGCTCCTGGGTCGCTGGATGCGAATGTTCACCATCCCGAATCAATCTTCAGTTGCCAAAGCTTATCAAGAGTTTAACGAAGACGGCACGATGAAAGACTCGCCGTACCGCGATCGCGTCGTTGATGTCATGGAAGAACTCTACAAATTCACGCTACTGCTGCGCGATCAGGTCGATTACTTGACCGATCGCTACAGTGAGCGCAAGGAAAAAACAGAAACACACGTTGACCATCCCTAGAACAGTTGCATGTAACCTTCTTAGGGACGCAGACAACCTCTTTGAAACACTGCCGATTGATGAAATTACTCTACATAGCGTTGCTGGTCATCACGCTCTAACAAGCGGTGTTTTAGTTTTCTTCGCAAACGATGCAGCGCTCGTTTACCAATTACGGATAGGAGATAATTAGCGGCGATCGTGGGAGTTTTAAAGAACCCTAGCGTCACCAGTTCATTGACTATCGCGGCATTTTCGGGACTCAATTCAACTCTCTGTCTGGACATATGCGCCTGATGCTCTCTGAAAACGTACGTACTCTTTTTGCTTGGTAGAGTCCCTAAACCGTCAATTTGACTTCAGTACAGTAGAGGAAGCCCATTCGCGTACCAGGGACGTTGCTACCAATTTGATTGGTGTTGCCAACATTCCTGTTGCGGCTTTGCGCTTCCATCTAGTTGTCTAGATTCCCGTTGCTTTTGCTGCCGCTGTATTCTAGAGCAGCACAGACTGAAGCCAGCTTAAGGGGAAAAGCCAGCTTTTTTATACCAAAGTGGTAATACTCACACCCTTACTCTTTACATAAGCTTCAGACACGAAACCGCTAACTTTATATAAACTTTACAAAAGAATTGCGGGAACATTTCTTCGCTCTCCATACACTCACGGCAACCGTCTTGCTAGAGCACTGCCCAGTTCCAAAGCGATGAAGCCCACACTCGCGCTCCCTAGCCAGTAAGCCAGCGCCAAACCTCTGTTGCCTGCCTGTAAAAGGTTAAATGTGTCCAGTTCGTAGCTGGAAAACGTGGTGTAAGACCCTAGAAAGCCAGTAGCAACCAGCCAGCGCAACTCTGGCGAGGTCAGCGATCGCTCCAGCGTCAAGGTGATAAAAAAGCCCATGATCATTGAGCCTGTAATGTTGATAACAAAAGTGCCGTAGGGAAAAGCGACACCCAGCCATCGAGCCAACGCTAGGGTCAAGTAGTAGCGACTCAAAGCACCCGGAATCGCTCCCAGGCTCACAGCTAAAGGCGCACGTAACGCCGGATCTACGGTAGAGAGAAGCCCTAACGTGTGACCCAAGCCGTTGAAAACATAATGGAGGAAACGGGTGAACATGCTGCAACTCTCGGAGCAGTTAACTTGAAGCGGTGGACGATCGCAGGAGCGAGAAGCTTACTTACAGCCCCACACTTTCACAGAAACGCAGAAAGTAGGTATCAACTTACTGAGTTTGCAGCGCTAAGTCCTTAGCAGTGTGGTCGCAGCCTTGCCTGGAGACAGTTTTGGCAAGCTCTATTGCCACGACGTTTTGATCGCATCCTTTTTGTTGTCGCATGAAACGCCGACTGTATCACCTCTTATTCCCAGGTTGAAATAGGCTTCAGAACGGCTGGAATTTCAGCATCAGCCGGAAACTCAAGTTGCGTTTCTCGCAAACCTAGATAGCCTGATTCGGAGAAAGAAAGCAACATCCGCTGAAGCGCTAGCCAGACATCGGCTTCGTACTCCCAGTCACGCTGACGGTACGCTTGCACCGCGATCGATTTCAACGCCCAAAAATAGCTGTTTCGGACCACTGAGCCACCTTTTTTGTACTCAGGTACATCTTCATGATGAAGAAACACAATTTCATGCTCAATTCTGGCTCTCATAGGGCTGGTAGTCTGTCAATTTTCGCTTGACAAAAGCGCGATCGGGTAAGGCTGTTTTTGCTGGTTTTCAATGCATCAAAAAATTTTGGACAACAATAGTGCAGGCTGAAAAATGTTCAAGGCTTCATGCTGCTGGAAGGCTTTCTTGATAAGGCAGCTTCACCCTTCAAAATTGGGAAAAGAGTTGCTTTATCCAAGTTTATAAAGTTAGTTTAAGTTGTAGTTGCAGATACGGCACCTTTAGATTTGTACAGCAAGAATAGTTAGCATAGGTATCCGAATCGTCAAGGGGATCACTCGCTACCTAATGATCCCAGCAGAGAAGCAAGCTTGTGAAGCAAACTATATCCACAGGCTGTAGCCGTGCGATTGCACGGCTGCCATATTAAAGTGGCGTTCCTAAAGCGTTGATCTAAAACTAAAGATTCAACTGGTAATAAAATGATAAGTTGCCCTTTGTGCTCTGATATTTTACTGCGTCATCTTCGCTCTGGTAAACCCTACTGGCTGTGTCGGCGCTGTCGCCTCGAAATTTTAGAAAAAAATTATCCGACGCACGCTTCTAGCAAGCTACCGCTTCCACAGCGTTCGGTAGCGCTGTCGCCAATGCCTCAGCTTGATGCCTTCACAGAGCACGTCCAGCAGCAGTTGCCTCCCATCACGACTGAAGTTTAGCGTTGTTTTGGGGCGATCGTTTAGTTCAGAGCCTGACCAAGTGCCGCTAACGTACTAAATCTGGCAAAAGCTAAGTTGAGTAACAGTCGTAAGGTTCAAACTGTTCTGCTTAGCAGCATTTATGCTGATCCTCGTGAACTTACCCAGTTTGTCAGGAGGCTGATTTCCGTAGAAAACCCGATTTCTCACTCCAAGCAATTGCTCATACTAGAGTCGTAATAACCTAAGTAACCAACGCCGCACCGATTTAACTGTGCTCAATGGCTCAATTAAACAGGTGTAGTTTATCCATATGTGAGGTCTGCTTTAGTGAACCGCATCTATACAGAGCGACCCAGAGTGCTTGTTGTTGATGACCACCCCTCCAGCCGATTGACAGCCGTGGCTTTGCTGTCAATTGAAGGCTATGACGTGCTGGAGGCAGGCAGCGGTCCAGCAGCGTTAGACTCTGTTGTTGCCACCGATCCTGATTTAATTCTGCTTGATGTCATGATGCCAGGGATGGACGGTTTTGAGGTATGCCGCTGCCTCAAACAAGATGAGCAAACCCGCCTAACTCCTGTGGTCTTTGTGACGGCGCTTGACGATCGTCACGCTCGGTTGAAAGGCATTGAAGCAGGCGGTGACGACTTCTTAACCAAGCCGTTTGATCAACTGGAACTGTCCGCCCGCGTCAAATCGCTCATTCGTCAGAAACGTCTGAATGAAGATCTTGATCATGCTGAGCAAGTGCTCTTTTCGATCGCGCAGACTGTAGAAAGCCGTGATCCTAATACCGGTGACCACTGTGAACGCCTCGTTGCTCACGGCAAAGCGTTTGGGGAATTTCTTGGGCTGTCCCGTATCGAAATCCGCGATCTCATGTGGGGCGGTTATCTGCACGACATCGGCAAAGTGGGTATCCCCGATGCCATTCTGCTGAAACCGGGTAAATTTATCCCTGAAGAATGGGCAATGATGCAGCAGCACGTCCTCATTGGGGTGAAGATCTGCCAACCGCTGCGAACCATGCGTGGTGTGTTGCCCATTATCCGTTATCACCACGAACGCTGGGATGGAACAGGCTACCCTGATGGTCTTGTGGGTGAACAAATTCCTGCACTGGCTCAGATTTTTCAAATCATCGATATTTACGACGCTTTGACGAGCGAACGCCCTTACAAAAAAGCCTTTACCCCGATCGAAGCCCTCGCTATTTTGGATGAAGAAACAGCAAAAGGCTGGCGAAATCCGATCTTAGTGCAACAGTTTAGAGAATTCATTCATACAGCCCTGGAAGAGCAACGCACCGTGTCGCTTGAGTTAGCACTGATGCCGCAATCTGCTTAAACCTTCTACAGGGGTCTGTCAGCTTAACGGCTGAAAAGCTCAGTTGCAGGTTTATGTCTGTGTAGCGAATGGTATTCTGTAGAGCGTGATGAAGCGGAGAGGAGATGCGATCGCTCGCTCTTCTTTCTACTGCAAACTAAGTGGCGCAAACAATCATGGTAGCGGTTGCAATTTTGGCTGCTGGGCGCGGCACACGGATGAAATCTGACTTGCCCAAAGTGTTGCATCGACTAGGGGGAAAATCTCTGGTCGAATGGGTGCTCGGTAGCCTATCAGCGGTTGAACCCGTGCGTCGGCTAGTCATTGTGGGCTATCGAGGCGAACTAATCACGCAAGCGCTTGCCGGGGCAGAGAATGCTGGCACAACAGTCAAGCTTGAGTTTGTCGAGCAACTCGAACAACTGGGCACTGGACATGCTGTGCAACAGCTACTGCCGCCTTTAGAGGGCTTCCAGGGTGATTTGCTGATCTTGAATGGTGATGTCCCTTTACTACGTCCTCAAACGCTGAAGCAACTCCTACAAACCCATCGCGATCATCAAAATGCAGCGACGATTTTAACCGCTCAGCTACCCAACCCTAAAGGGTATGGACGGGTCTTTTGCAACAACCAAAATGTGGTGCAGCAGATTGTAGAAGACCGGGACTGCACCCCTGCACAGAAAGAAAATCGCCGCATTAATGCCGGAGTCTACTGTTTCCGCTGGGCTGACCTGGCAGCAGTGCTGCCAAAGTTGACTGCCGATAATGACCAGAAAGAGTATTACCTGACAGATGTCGTCAACTATCTTGATCCAGTGATGGCAGTGGATGTGGAGGATGATCAGGAGATTCTGGGCATCAACGATCGCAAACAACTTGCCACTGCCTATGACATCCTACAAACACGCATTAAGGATAACTGGATGGCAGCGGGTGTCACGTTGATTGATCCAAGCAGCATCACGATCGACGATACGGTGACGTTAGCACCAGATGTAGTGCTCGAACCCCAGACTCATTTACGCGGGACAACGACGATCAGGGCTGGCAGCCGGATTGGTCCCGGTAGCCTGATTGAAAATAGCCAAATTGGTGCAAATGTGACGGTGCTGTACTCAGTGGTCACTGATAGCACCGTGGCAGCGAATACCCGTATTGGTCCCTATGCCCACCTGCGCGGACATGTAGAGACAGGTTCTGGTTGTCGCATCGGTAATTTTGTCGAGCTGAAGAATACTAAACTGGGCGATCGCACCAATGTTGCCCACCTATCTTATCTGGGCGATACGACGGCTGGCAATCAGGTCAACATTGGCGCAGGCACCATTACAGCTAACTATGATGGCGTGAAAAAGCACCGAACGCAGATTGGCGATCGTACCAAAACAGGTTCTAACAGCGTGCTGGTGGCACCGCTGACACTCGGCGAAGATGTCACCATTGCGGCTGGCTCCACCGTTACTGAAGATGTCCCAAACGATTGCCTGGTCATTGCCCGTACCCGCCAGGTGATGAAACCTGGTTGGCGGCTTCAAGCTAAAACTGATGGTTGATCGCGTGCAGCTTGGGCATCAATAATTGAAAGGGCGATCGCTAAACGGTTGAGTCAACTACCGCAGTTGCCGCTCTTCATAACGCACTTCGGGAGATTGCTGAGAAGGCAATAAAAATCTGCTGTAGCGCTTCGGTTGCTGTAAACGGCTTCGTTGTGCTTTGCTGTACCTGAGCAAGCGTGCTTGCCGCTGAGACGTGACTGCCATGAACCGCAACAGCACAAAGCCTCCCGCGATCGTGGTGAGAACACCTGCCAACAGCCATGCAATACCTCCCGCATAGTTGGTGGAGCGCCCACCAAAAAGAGACTGTGCGTTTTGATTTTGAAGTTCTGCTGTATTTGCCTTGAGCTGGGTCGTCAGGCTCTCGACAATCATTTGCTGATTGCGGAGCTGCGATTTAATTTGCTCAGTTTCAATGTGCTGCTTGTCAAGCTGAGCCTTAGACTGTTCAAAGTCAGCGCTCTGCTTTTCCAATTGGGCTTTGATCTGCTTATTATCGGTACTCTGACTCTCCAACAGGGCTTTAAACTGATCGGAGTCAGTGCTTTGCTTTTCTACTTTGACTTTTAGCTGCTCAGAGTCTGAGATTTGCTTCTCCAACTGAGCCTTTAGCTGGTCGGCTTCCTTTTTCTGCTGCTCAGCATTATATACCGCGAGGGGATCAGCCGTTGATGGTTGAGGGAGTTGAGAAACAGTCACTGTAGGCAGATCGGAAGGTAGAGGCGTTGGCGTTGCCTTACCACCCAAAAAACCCGCAGAGCCTGGAGCCTCTCCTTTCAGCAGCAAAAATGCTAAAGCCCCAGCAAATACAGTTCCACCTAAAAACGCTGAAGTGCCACTCACACTTTCTAACCTAAATTGCGACAACTCCCAAGACAAATTGTAGCTTGCATAAACCTTTTAGCAGTACTTTTGCTAAAGGTGCAAATAATTCTTTGACAAGGTTGATCCTAACAAGCGTTTCTAAGACGAGTCATCAGTGCAATCTAAACTTACAGCACTTTTACCTTAAATCCACTATTTAGTTTAATCAATTACTCAAGACTTTACTTGAGCTTTAAATATGCTTGTCTAGAAGCCTGTGCCAAAGAAATCTAAGTAAAGTTTACTGCCCATACCGTAAGTTGTTTCAGGCACGAAGTATGCATTGAACACTGTTAACTGACTGCCAGATTCAAACATGTCTTTGCCGTAGAAACTCCACATATAGCGTTAGAGAAGACCTTCATAGACTGGCAGTAGTAGTCACCGCTTAAGCGATCGATCCAATGTTGTAATCACCTCACACTCCATGAACGTTCATTACTCATCAAAGGCTATGCAAAAGAGAAGCTTTGAAGATAAAAGGGGTTAAGCCCCTCTTGACGAAGCCTCATTCAAACTTACTGTTACGCCTACGATGAGCTATTGTGTCATCGGTAAGCATATGCGATCGCGGTTGATTTTCTTTTCGAGCAACTTGCCCCTCAGACAAAACCTCTCCATCAAAGTCCGATGAAAAACAAAGGCTCATTCCAGTCTTAAAAGTTTGAGCCGTTGGCAAAGCCGCGATCGTAAGCAGGGTCAGAGTCAAGGGGAATTTGTCGCTGCTGGTGAAGCTTGGCATCCCAGTAGCCAGCATCCCACCAGAGATAGTCCGATCGCTGACGGCTAAAGCTGTAGGGATTAACGGCTTCTGGCTGTAGCTTGAGTAGGTTAAGACTCCGCTGAGCTGGTAGCCCTGCAAGCTGCTGTTGCGCCATCGTCATCGCACGAGCGATCGCCAGCATGCGTCGTTCCTGATCATGACGAATGCTAGTTTCGATGTTGCCCAGTCCGGGCGCATCCCACCGCTTTTTTTGAGGACTCCAATAGCTCCACACGCGAGCTTCAAGAATGGCATCTTGTCCATTGAGTCCCTTTTGCTTGACTTGTAGCAAGCGATCGAGATAGCCCTGGTCGCCCAAGGCAGCCAATGGTGCCTGGTTTGCTAGGTCAATGCCGTTGAGTGCTTCAGCTAGAGTTATCTGGAGTTGCATTGCTGCTGCTCGTCGCTGCAAAACAGCATTCTGCACTTGTAAGCGTCGCAGTTGGTGAGCGTCGGCCTCTTCAGGAGTTGAGCAGTGGTAATACGCCTCTCGACAGTGCTGAAAGGAGAAACTGCCTAGATTCCAGACTCCGTTACCAGGGTCTCTATGCCCATAGTAGGCACGGGTTTTTCTGCCGTCTGGTGTACGTGTCCCTTCGGCATGACCGACCGTGCGCGCCACCAGCGAATCTGAACCACATGTAAA
>JACMKO010000026.1 GCA_014380065.1 Leptolyngbya sp. ES-bin-22
AGCACCGCGATCGGATCAACGCCGAGCGACGCAGGTTGCCAATGGTCAAACTTGAGAAGGAATACAGCTTTGCAGGATCGAATGGCTCTGCCAAACTCATCGATCTGTTTGCTGGACGCACCCAACTGATCATCTACCATTTCATGTTCGACCCAGAATGGGATAAAGGTTGTATGGGCTGCACAGGTTATGTCGATGCTCTGGGCAATCTGTCAATGTTGAGCGATCGCGACACAACCTTTGCGCTGGTCTCTCGTGCCCCACTGCCCAAGCTGGAAGCCTATAAAGCACTCAAAGGATGGACTGTCCCCTGGTATTCTTCCTTTGGCAGCGATTTCAACTACGATTTCCATGTCACGCTGGACGAGACCGTTGCGCCCATTGAGTACAACTATCGAGACAAAGCTGAGTTAGAGAAAAAGCACGGTGCTCATGTGATGCAGGGTGAGAGTCATGGACTCAGCGTTTTCTTCCGCATCGATAACGATGTCTTCCACACATACTCGACCTATGCCCGTGGTGTTGAATCGCTTACTGATGCTTACAGCCTCCTCGATACAACCGCCTACGGGCGGCAAGAAGACTTTGAAGACTCTCCTCCAGGCTATCCACAACAGCCGACGTATGGGTAGGGGAACTGAGAGCGACCGTGATTGCTGGCACTCATGTGGCTGGCATTGCCTGGAGTGTGGGCGATGGCATTCCCACATTTTACTAAGGTGAATTACAGCGTATCAACCCAAAATCATTTAGATAGCTCTATGAAAGCATTTACTGGCAAAGTTGTTCTCATCACTGGCGGCACCTCTGGCATTGGACGCGCCACTGCTGTTGCTTTTGCCCAAGAAGGAGCCTGCGTTGTCGTTGCTGGACGGCGAGAAAGTGAGGGTGCAGAATCCATCGCGCTCATTGAGCAAGCGGGTGGCAAAGGGCTTTTTGTCCAAGCTGATGTATCGATCGAAGCTGACGTTGCCGTGATGGTGGCGAAAACTTTGGAATCGTTCGGCAAGTTAGACTTTGCCTTCAATAACGCTGGTGTTTTTCTCGAATCTGCTCCCATTACAGAAGTCAGGCAAGATACTATCGATCGCATTCTTGCTATCAACGTGCGTGGTGTCGCACTCTGCTTAAAACACGAGATTCCAGCTATCCTCAAAGCCGGCGGCGGTGGGATTGTTAACACCGCTTCCTTTCTGGGTATTCGTCCTTATCCTGGATCGGCTATTTACAACGCGAGCAAGTTTGCCACGATCGGTTTGACGAAATCGGCGGCTCTGGAGTTTGCATCGCAGGGTGTGCGCGTCAACGCGATCTGTCCGGGAGTGATTGAAACACCCATGAATGAGGGATACCGCCAGGACGAGCAAGGTCGTGCCGCTTTGAACACTATGCAACCGTTAGGACGGATTGGACACCCAGAGGAAATCGCCGCTGCGGTTCTTTATTTGTGTTCGCCAAAGGCTGGGTTTGTAACCGGCACAACACTGAGTGTCGATGGCGGAATTGGCGTTTAGAAGGTAGAGCTGGTTTCACAGTAAAAGGTAAAAATTATGATGCTTGAAAATAAGGTTGCTTTAGTGACTGGAGGAACATCGGGCATTGGTAGAGCCACCGCGATCGCGTTTGGTGCTGCTGGAGCAAAGGTGGTGTTCTCCGGGAGGCGTGAAGCAGAAGGCGAAGCAACAGCTGCGCTGATTTGCGATGCTGGCGCTGAGTGCTTATTTGTCCGGTCAGATGTATCCAGTGAAGAAGATGTCAAAGCATTAGTGCAGAAAACGATCGCGACCTACGGCAGAATCGATTGTGCCTTTAACAATGCTGGGATCGAGTCTAGTATCAAACCACTGCACGAACAATCTATTGAAGACTTCGACAAACTGATGTCGATTAATGTGCGGGGGCTGTTCTTGTGTATGAAATACGAAATTCAGCAGATGCTGAGCCAAGGATCGGGGGCGATCGTCAATAATTCGTCAACGAGTGGTTTATTTGCATTCCCAGGTTTATCTCCCTATGTTGCTAGCAAGCACGCGGTGATGGGACTGACACGAGCGGCGGCTCTCGACTATGCCAAACAGGGGATTCGGATTAATGCCGTCAATCCTAGTCTGATTGCCACTGATATGGCTGATCGCTCACTGGAGCAACTGGGTATCACAATCGATAATTTTGCCTCTACGGTTCCAATGGGTCGCATCGGTCAGGCAGCAGAAATTGCTCAAGCGGTTGTTTTTCTGTGTTCTGATGCTGCCAGCTACATCAC
>JACMKO010000283.1 GCA_014380065.1 Leptolyngbya sp. ES-bin-22
AGACAGAACTGTTTGGCACCTGCGATCGCCACTTGCTGCGCGAGCCAGACCAACCGTTTGCCTCGGAGCCGTATCCTGGACTGGCGGCTCGTCCCAATCGTGAAACCGATCGCTCCCTGCTGGTGAGCTAAGCGTGACGCGAGCATCTATGCCTTAAGGTGCGTGTGGTGAGAAGAGTCAGCTAGAAAAGTGGGTGTTACCCAAAGAACGATTTTGTTCAAGCATTGTCTGATCTTGAACGGAGGTTTTTTGTGCTTTTTGGCTGCTGGAAATAGTCCGCGATCGGGTGTTTGATGGTAGTTTCAGGACGAGTGAAGTGAATGCTATGCCGTCTCAAGACGGTGCCCTCATGAGCAGTTGTAGAGATATTAAAACGCTCGAAGTCAGAAACTAAGCTCACGCTCAGCCTCGTCTAAAGCGTTCCTTTGCCCTAGCTGTAAGACTGTCATAAAGCAAGTTCCATAGAGTCATTTTTTCAGGGAGACCCAATAACTGATGGAAACAGCAGATGTCATTGTGATTGGCAGCGGTCAGGGAGGCATTCCGCTGGCGGCTGACTATGCCAAAGAAGGACGCAACGTTGTCGTCTTTGAACGCGATGCCTTGGGCGGTAGCTGCATTAACTACGGCTGCACACCTTCCAAAGCGTTTTTGGCAGCAGCCCATGCAGCAGGACGGGCGCGTCAAGCCGAAAAATTAGGCGTTCACACGCAGGTAAATGTCGATTTTCCAGCCGTGATGGAGCGTGTGCGAGGCATTCGCGATCGCTTTAACCAGGGTGTTCACAAGCGGTTAGAGAGTGCGGGTGTGCGGGTTGTCTGTGCCGAAGCGTCTTTTGTGGGTGAGCGCACGGTTCAAGGTGGTGATATCACAGTGCAAGCGCCGCTGGTGGTCATCAACACAGGCACGTCCTCGTTGGTTCCCGATCTTCCCGGTCTTGCAGGCACTCCTTATTTAACGAACCGAAACTTCTTTGCTTTGCAAACTTTGCCGCGCCGTTTGCTGGTGTTGGGAGCTGGATATATTGGTCTGGAGTTGGGGCAAGGGCTGGCGCGGTTGGGCAGTGAAACTCATTTAATCGTGCGGGGCGATCGCGTCCTTGGACAGGAAGAGCCTGATGTAAGTGATGTTTTAGCCGATGCTTTGAAGCAGGACGGCATACAGCTTCACTTTGGAGTCAGTGTTGAGCAAGTGGCTCATGAGCACGATACGTTTACGCTGACCTTGAGTAACGGTGAGCAGGTGCAGGGAGAGGCGCTGCTGGTGGTCATTGGGCGCAAACCAAATACTGAGGCTCTAAACATAGCAGCCAGCGGCATTGAACTCGATGACAAAGGCTTTGTCAAAATCGACGACCAATTTAAGACCACCTGCGCTGGCGTTTATGCGATCGGCGATGCTGCCAAGCAGCCTGCCTTTACCCATGTTTCGTGGGAGGATTACCGCCGTCTCACGGCGATTCTCAAGGGTGAAAACCGCAACCGCCACGATCGTGTTCTTGGGTATGCCGTTTACACTGAACCCCAGGTAGGACGAGTGGGCATGACGATCGAACAGGCTCAGAAAAAAGGGCTTAACGCTCGCAGTGTCACGTTGCCGATGAGTCAAATTGCGCGGGCGATCGAGTGGGGGCATGACTTTGGCTTCTACCGCATGGTCATCGATAACGATACAGACAAAATTCTGGGCGCAACGTTAGTCGGGTACGAAACCGCTGAGTTGGTACACGTCTTTTTGTCTTTGATGGAAGCTGGCGCAACGTGGCAATTGCTGGAACAGTCGGTTCACATTCACCCTACCTATGGCGAAGCGTTACCGAGTCTGGCACGATTGTTGATCGAGGAGTCATGAAGGTGTCCATTTATCCCACTGACGTTGAGTTACTGCTGAGAAGGCTGTGCTAACGCCACAAGCACACGCTCGCGTTTGCCAACGCTGTTGGTGCCCTCAATCCTGCTCAAACACTCGACCGAGAGAGGCTGGTGGCGTACTGTGAATTGTCTGGCTAGCCGCACGGCTTAAGGTCGGTGGCAATCGCTTTAAGAGTCGCTCCAGCCATTCACTAGACGTGAGCACTAAAAACAAAATCATCAACACAAACGGCGCAACCGTAAGCACCTGTGTGGGCACGTTTGGAATGGCGCTTTGAGCAACACTGGCAACTGATTGCAGAATGCCGAAGAAATAGCAGCTCAGGGCGACCCGCAGCGGATTCCAGCCACCAAAAATGACGATCGCCAGCGCAATCCAGCCATAGCCTCCGGTATGACGATGGCTCCATCCGGCTTTGAAGTCCAACGCAAACGCCGCTCCCGCGATCCCCATCAGGGCACCACCAAAAACTGTATACACATAGCGCATCAGAATGACGTTGGTGCCTCTGGCAAAGGCGGCGGCTGGCTGTTCGCCGATCGCTTGCAGCAGCAGCCCAGCACGAGTGCGATACACATAAACCCAGGCAAGCACAATCAGCCCAAAGCTGGCGTAAACGAGCAAATCGCTCTGAAACAGCAGTTTACCAATGAGTGGAATGTCTTGCAGCAGCGGCAGGTTCAGGCTAGGAACGGTGGGTCCGGGAATGCGGACAAAAGCATTGCCTAAAAATGATGAGAGGTCAGCACACAGCAACGCCAGCACAAACCCGATCGCCACTTGAGACTGCTTCAAGGTCAGCGCACCGAACGCGACGATCAGGGCGATCGCGGCTCCCACTAGCGCTGCACTACCGAAACCTAGCAGCAGACTAGGCGTGTTCCCCAGGCTCTCAGTCGTTTTAGCTACGGCAAACCCCGTCATTGCCGCCAGCATAATGGTGCCTTCCGCCGACAGGTTAATAACCCCTGCCCGTTCTGTGATCGTTTCACCAATGCAGGCAAAAACAAGCGGTGTCGCCGTCGCGATCGCAGTGGCGAGAATGGCAATGATTTGATCAATATCCATAAAGGGGTGAGGGGTGAGGGGTGAGGAGTGATGAAGGATAAAAAGAGTTTTGAGTTTCTTCTGTCTGCTTGGCTTCCTTCGCTCCCCTGATTAACTGACCACTGACCGCTAACGTCTTCTAACAACCAATAACTAACAACCAACGACTATCTACCCCTTCACTCCCAATTGCTCTGTGGGTGTCTCCATGCGTGGTTGAGGAGTACCAGAACTGACATCGGCGGGTTTGCGATCGCTAAACCCACGACCGAGCAACACAAACAGCACCAGCATTCCCTGAATCACGCCTGCTAGTGACGATTCCAGGTTGAGCGATAACGGCAGTTGGAGGCTACCGATATTGAGGGCGCTAAAGAAGAAGGAAACGGGCAGAATTAACCAGGCGTTGAAGCCGACGAGCATGGCAATGAGCAGCGCCAGAAAGCCGAGATTGCTAGAAATGCTGGGAATGAGTCGATGGAAAACCGCGAGCACTTGCAGCGCACCCGCAAGACCTGCAAACCCACCGCAAATGGCAAAGGCACTCAAAAGCTGACGGACAGATGGAATGCCCAAAACATACGATGCTCTCAGGTTTTGCCCCACTGCTCGAAGCTGTAAGCCAAAGTAGGTGCCGCGCATGACAATCATGGTGATGGCTAGAACGGCGATCGCAATTAGCAGCGAAACCGGACTGGCTTCAGTGTTGCCGATCGTCGGTAGCCAAAGCGATTCACTAAACTGCTCAGTGCCGCTCATAGACGCAACCCCTTCACGTTTCCAGGGACCAAAAATGAGATACAGCGCCAGCCCTTGAGCCGCAAAGTTGAGTCCCAAGCCCGCAAAAATTTCGTTGATGCGACCGTAGACGTTCAATATGCCTGCCAGTAGACCCCAAAGCACGCCACCAAACGCACCAATGACGATTGCCAGCAGCATCACCAACGGAGCCGGAAGCACATCTTGAAGCAAGCGAATGGCAAAGGTGGCGGCGATCGCCCCTGCGACGATCTGCCCTTCAATGCCCAGGTTGTACAGCCCAGCCGTAAATGTAAATAGCAACCCACTGGTACATAACAGCAGCGGAGCCAACGTCGCAATCACCCGCGCGACCTGATCGGGTGTGCCAAACGCTCCCTTCCACATACTGCTGATCACCTGCACCGGAGACGCACCGACCAAAACAATGATGATGGCAATCAGGATGAGTGAAAGAACGATCGAACCAAGCTGATAGTACGTTTTAGACATCAGTGATTTGTGGGCGTAATGCAATAGCTGTAGAAGTAGGCATAACCGACTTAATTTAGTCGTTCTGCTCGGCTTTCGATGTGTAAGATTCTACCGTCTTGGCAATGTTACATGATCCAATCGTGGCTTCGTGAGCGTTTGACCGCGCTTAAACAGAGCATTGGGGAAAAGGGTAATGGTATTGAAGACGGGCGATCGCGCTTTTGTTCGGTAGTAGCATAGAAAGACAGTCGCTCATGAGGCTGATCTGTCCCAAGCCAAACTGCGATTGATGTGACAGGAGCGATCGTCTATGACAGGCGTTGTACATCCACCCGCTCTGACACTTGAAGAGTTTCTGCAACAACCAGAAACAAAGCCAGCAAGTGAATTTATCGACGGTCGAGTGGAGCAAAAACCGACTTAAAATTCAAGGTGGCGCGGTTGGTAGGAGCGGGGTAATCAGTCGGAGGAGTTCTGGAATATCCTGCTGGATGGTGTTCCAAACAACATCAAGTTTGACGCGATCGTATTGATGAATGACCTTATCGCGCATTCCAGCGATGTCTGACCAGGGAATGTCGGGATGTTGGCTGCGGAAAGCTGGCGATAGACGTTTGACGGCTTCACCGATGACTGCAATGTGGTACAGAATGGCCGCCTGAGTTCTGGTATCTGTCGCCAGTTGCGCTTCATCCATCCCCTGACTAAAGTCCAGGATTTGTTGAGCATAGCGAGCCATATCCAGCAAAGTTGCATCATCGCGCTGCATAAATAATCTGAGCTGTTTGGAGAATTTCGTTGCGTCGTAGCCAATTAGGACTTTCCTGGATGGCAGCTTTTTCGATCAGGTCCACTGAGCGATCGAGCATCTGGGAAAGTTCTCGCTCCATGCGGACATGGGCGAGCAAGCCCCAGTGGGCTGTGGGCGCAAAGGTGACTAATAAATCAATATCGCTATCGGGACGGAAATCATGCCGCAGGATGGAACCGAAGAGGGCAAGTTCAGTGATCTGCCACCGTTGGCAGAGTGCCGCGATTTGTTCGGGCGTTGCGCCCAGACGATCGATGAGATGAGCTTGAGAACCTGGTTTCAACATCGTTAGGAGTCCTGCCCCATGCTTCAACGCTATTCTCAGTTTACGGAAATGTAGGCTAGTTGAAGAGGTTATCCCACAAGAGGCGATCGCGCTACCTGTGTTAACGACCGATCGCAGACTTCACATCCGCCAGAGTTGCCTCATACGTATCCCCTTGCCCCACAACTGCGCCTACAATTTCCACTGTCACTGCTGCAAAATTACGATCAACTTGGCGATGACTTCGTTTGTTCTCTCTGGGGTAAGTTTTCCTGCTTTGTAGGCAATCAGTTGCTCGTTGGCTGTAAACACTCGATTTGACTTGGCGTAACTGGTTTTGTTGAGGCTTCCAGTTTCAAAGTCGCTTGATTCAATCAGGGTTGTGTAGGCATCGTTCGTGGCTTGACTGGTAATCAAGCAGAGGATGAAGTCGTTACGAGTCAGCGCGGCAAGCACCAGCGCGGGTCGTTTTTTAGCATCGGTTAAATCTGAAAAGGGAAAGGGAAGCACGACAACATCACCCTTTACAA
>JACMKO010000284.1 GCA_014380065.1 Leptolyngbya sp. ES-bin-22
AGGTGGTGTAAAGGTCTTCGTTGGTATTTGCAGAGTTTGGTCCTTCGTCAAGCTGGATACGGATGCCCGGATTCTGCGCTTCAAACGCTTTCACTAACACTTTGTAGGGTGGAATGTCGGGAGCCAACATCAGCAGCCGCAGTGTTACAGGCTGTTGTGACAGCACAACGGGAATGGCAACCAGCAATGCACTCAGCAACGTTAACGCAAGCCAGCTACCGATCCGAAAACGGCGTGATTGGTGCCAACGTTGAGTGAAAAACTGTCTGAGCGATCGCGTCACATTCATAGAAAGAAGCCCAAATTTGGACTGTCAATAATGATTAAGGAATGTTGTCAAATGAAACAATCATGCACTTCTAAGAACTCCAACTGCCTCACGCTGCTTCGGTCATCCAATCAATTAAGCAAACAAAGGCGTTAGCAATAGCACACAGTGCGTAACACGCCGATGAACACATCATCATTGCGATCGTCGTGATTGGGTGCCGTCAGCCAAATAATACCAGGCGTAATCGCAATATTATCGCTGATCCGAAAGCGGTAGAAGCCTTCTAGATGGAGCGATGTATCGCGATCGGCTGCAAGTGGCTGTCAGTCTGTGTCTGGCATGGCGCTCCCGCTGGTTCGATGCGCTTCTACCCCTCAGTGTGCAGCGCGCGATCGCAAACGGGCACACCACAGGACTATTCAGGCAGGCGGTCTATTAACGTCTCTACAGCATGGGAACAACCGAGCTGGAACGTCATCACCGAGAAGCACGGGCTTGCAGGCAGCAAACCGGAACTTTTCAGTTGGCATACAGGTGTGTACCCCTCTGCCGCAAGCGAAGGCGAGTGAAGCGCTTTCGATGAAATTGTGCTTTTTACTGCGTATCTCATCTCATAAAAAAATGGGCACTCTAGCGATGTGGTGTTACTTGCCCACGGGGTGAGTGGCATAACAGCATGACGCGAGGTTCTATCCTCTTTGAGCGATCGCCTCATGCCTCAGACGTTCTGCCGCTAGCGAAGCCCAAAGGGTTAAAGCGCCACAATCAAAGCACACGCCGCGCCAACATAGCCAGCCAAACGGTTAAAAGAGCATGATGCCTGCATTCGATCACATATCTTCCCTGAGAATTTTGCTGGCAGACGATCACCTGGTAAACCAGAAGCTTGCTTTGCTGATGTTAGAGCGTTTGGGCTACCAGGCAGATGTAGCAGAGGATGGGCTGGAAGTTTTAGCAGCGCTACAACGCCAGCCTTATGACGTGGTGTTGCTGGATGTGCAAATGCCAAAAATGGATGGACTCGAAGTCGCTCGTCAAATTCGTGAGCAATGGCAGCCTCATACGCGTCCCTACGTGATTGCCGTGACGGCGAATGCCCTGCGGGGCAATCGCAAAATCTGCCTCGATGCAGGCATGGATTATTACATGAGTAAGCCCATCCGCATGGAAGAACTGGCTCAGGTGCTCAATCAATGCAAACCACTAAAGCTGTCGAGTGAGGCGATCGACAGCAGCGCCAGCGTTGACTCTGAGCCACATGACTCGTATATCCCCTCCGATGTCGAGCGCGCAGCTTTAGATTTAACCGTTTTGGCATCATTCTGTCAGGAAATGGGCGATACGGGACGTGAGGTCATTGTCGAATTGATTGATTACTACGTTGCTGAAGCGCCTCAACTCTTACAAACCATTGAGGCTGCTATGAGTCAGCGCGATCGCGAGGCAATGCAACGGGCTGCCCACGGACTCAAATCCAGCAGTGCTGCCCTGGGTGCCCTTTACCTCAATCAGCTTTGTCAGGAATTAGAAACCACTGCTCCCAGCGCCTCGATCGATCAGCTTGCGGCGGTAGTTGCTCGGATGAAATTCGAGTACAAACGCGTTGAAGTGGCTCTCAAGCACGAACAATTACAGTAACCGCCATGACTTCTCCTGTAGATTTTTCACTGATTAAAACACCGCTTTCCCTTCCCTTTATGCCTAAAGCATCACCCTTGATCTTGCTGATTGATGACGAAAAAGTAGTCCGCACTCAAATTCGACGCTTTCTGGAGCAAGGAAGCTATCAGATTATTGAGGCAAGCAATGGCGAAGAAGGCATTGATGTCTGTAATCGCTTTCAACCGGATATCGTTCTGTTAGACGGCATCATGCCAGTCATGGATGGTTTTGAGTGCTGTGCTCAATTACAATCGCTGCCTGGTGCAGACCGTACACCAGTCCTGATGATTACAGGTTTAGATGATCAGGTTTCAGTCGATCGGGCGTTTGCCGCCGGAGCAACCGACTATGTGACTAAACCAATTCACTGGGCAGTCCTCCGTCAACGTGTCCGCAGACTGATCCAACAATCCCAACTGCTGAAACAACTGGAAACGGCAACCAAAATGTTTCATCGTCTCGCAACGGTCGATTCCTTAACGCAACTCGCCAATCGCATGATGCTGGATGCCCATCTTGACCAGGAATGGCGACGGCTGATGCGACAGCGAGAACCACTGTCTTTAATTCTCTGCGACGTTGATTTCTTTAAACGGTATAACGATGCTGACGGTTACGGGCATTTAGCTGGAGACGCGTGTTTGCGCCAAGTTGCCAACGCCATTAGCGCCGTCGCCAAACGTCCTGGTGACCTGGCAGCACGCTATGGCGGTGAGGAATTTGCGGTTATTTTGTCCAACACGCCGATCGACGGAGCGGTCAAAGTCGCAGAAATGATTCGATCGAACTTGAAAGCACTGCAATTAGTCCATCCCAACTCTAGCGTGAGCCAGTATGTCACGCTCAGTTTGGGCATTGCGAGTGTGATACCCGATCGAACCTTAAACTTCTTGCCTGAAACGCTCATTACAGCAGCAGATAAAGCGCTGTATGAGGCAAAAGCAGCGGGACGCGATCGCATCTGTATCCACTCGCTGTCGTGATTGTTAGAGGCAGAGGGCAGAGTTACGGCTCCATAAGCAAAGCTGGAGTCAATGACTTTAGAAGGAGACACAAGGCAGAAGAGCTGACAGCGATTCTAGACTGTACAGCTACTTTTAACTAGCGCCTTTGCTTACCGTTGCGCTTGTTGCGCCAGCTCAATTTGGGCATCCCGTTCAGGTGCGTCATCGGAAGGGTGGCGTTGAACGTAGGCTCCGTCGGACTGTAAATCCCAAGCGTGACGGTTGTCTGCCAAAAACGTATCCAGCATAGCGCGCAGTTGGGCTGCGAGTGCCAGGTCTTCAACGGGCGTGATGGCTTCGACCCGTCGATCGAGGTTGCGGGGCATCCAGTCAGCGCTACCAATAAAGACCTCTTCCTGCCCGTTGTTGTGGAAATGGAAGATGCGCGAGTGCTCTAAAAAGCGTCCCACAATGCTGATGACGCGAATGCGATCGCTCACCCCTGCAACGCCGGGACGGAGGCAGCAGACACCGCGAATAATCAGGTCAATCTCCACACCTGCCTGAGACGCTTCGTAAAGTGCCGCAATTATTTGTGGATCGACTAGAGCATTCATCTTGGCAATGATGCAGCCGCGATCGCCCTGCTTGGCGTGCTCGGCTTCCCGACGAATCATGGCAACCATGCGATCGCGCAGGTTCACCGGAGCCACCAGCAGCTTGCGATACGACTGCTGCCGCGAGTAGCCTGTGAGGAAATTAAACAGATCCGTTAAATCAGCGCCCAGGTCTTCTTTGCAGCTAAACAAGCCCAAATCAGTGTAGAGCTTGGCGGTTTTAGAATTGTAGTTCCCCGTACCGATATGCACATAGCGACGGATATCATCCCCTTCCTGACGCACAACGAGGGCAATTTTAGTATGCGTCTTCAAGCCGACTACGCCATAAATCACGTTGATGCCAGCTTCCTCCAGTCGTCGCGCCCAGTTAATGTTATTTTCCTCATCAAACCGAGCTTTCAGTTCAATCAAGACGGCGACCTGCTTCCCATTTTCGGCAGCGGCAATCAGCGCTTTGACGATCGGCGAATCGCCAGACGTGCGGTAGAGCGTCATTTTGATCGCCAGCACATCGGCATCGTTCGCGGCTTGAGTGATGAAATGTTCTACCGAAGCCGTAAAGGATTCGTAGGGATGATGGACGAGTAGATCTTGCTGGCGAATCAGCGTAAAGATATCCTCGCCTGTTTCCGATGGTGGCGTTGCGTCCGATTGTAAGGCATCAGTAAGCTGACGCAAACGTGCAGGTACGACGGGTGTCCAGGGGGGATCTTTGAGTTCTGCCAGCGGCAAGGCTAGAAACGACATCAAATCCTTGAGATTCAGCAGTCCTTCAATCGCGTAGACATCGCGATCGGTTAATGCTTTCTCTCGCATCAGGCGATCGCGCACTGCCTGCGAAGCAGACGCTTCAATTTCTAACCGCACGACAGCACCGCCCAGCCGCCGCTTTCGCAACTCTTGCTGAATGACCAACAGCAAGTCGTGCGTCAGGTCTTCTTCCAGCTCCAAATCCGCATCGCGCGTAATGCGAAACAGCGAATATTCCTGGATATTCATGCCCGGAAAGAGCAACTCTAAATTGTGGGCAATGACTTGTTCTAGTGGTACGCCTGCCCAAACTTGCGGGCGATCGGACGGCTGAAGCTCTGAAGGCAGTACGACGAAGCGGGGGAGACTATTGGGTACTTTGACTCTAGCAAACAGTTCTTTCTGTGTCAGGGGATCTTTAACCAGCACTGCCAGATTCAGACTCAGATTGGAGATATAGGGAAACGGGTGAGCCGGATCGACTGCCAGCGGTGTCAAAATCGGAAAGACTCGCTGCTCAAAGTATTTTTGCAAAAAGCGGCGCTGTTCCTGGTTCAAGTCCATGTAGTTGAGGATATGAACACCCTTCTCAGCCAAGAGGGGACGGAGTTCACGCTCAAAGTGACGATGCTGCTCTGTCACCATTGGGCGCAAACGCTGGCTAAGCGCACCAAGCGTCTGCTGTGGCGTTCTGCCATCGGGAGCGACCTTATCAAGCTGCGCTTCGACCTGTTGGGTCAAAATAGCCACCCGCACCATGAAGAATTCATCCAGGTTAGAGCTAAAAATTGCCAGAAATTTCAAGCGTTCCAGAAGCGGTGTACGCGGGTCAAGTGCCTCATGCAATACGCGCTGATTAAACTCAAGCCAGCTCAACTCACGGTTGAAGTAATACTGCGGCTCGCTCAGGTTAATTTCTGGAGTGGTTTCTCTGGCTCTTGTCATGGCGGTACCTGAAGGTCACTGGTAGAAATCCTCCCAGAAGTCGCTTTGAAAAGAAAGTGTTGCAGAACACAGGGGACGAACAGTCTTGATTGCTGGAACCCGCTGTTCTGGCTCGGCTAGCCACACTCATTGATCGGCTTTTTGCTCACCTCTAACAGTGGAGAGCCACGATCGAGGGGTAAGGCTACGTTTCATAGAGTTCTAGAGGAAGACCGTCCGGGTCTTTGAAAAAGGTAAAACGTTTGTTGGTGAGTTCGTCAGTGCGGATAGGTTCAACGAGGATGTCATTAGCGGTGAGATAGGCGACGGAGACATCCAGATCATCGACTTTGAACGCGAGATGTCGCAGTCCACACGCCTCAGGCGTAGTGGGACGATCGGGCGGATTGGGAAACGAAAAAAGCTCGATCGCGCCTCCATTGCCCACAGCCAAATCTAGCTTGTAGGAATGGCGGACAGCTCGAAACGTTTCCTGAATGATGGGCAAGCCCAGAATATTGACGTAGAAATGCTTCGATCGCTCGTAATTGGAGCAAATAACAGCGACGTGGTGAATCCCTTTAGTGAACATAGACTTTAATGAACATAGACTTTAGTGAACATAGACTTTAGTGAACATAGACTATCCGCTTTGGAACTTTAACGTTCCCCACCAGAGGC
>JACMKO010000285.1 GCA_014380065.1 Leptolyngbya sp. ES-bin-22
ACGCAAAACCGCTCGACTAAGGCAGTGAATCTAACGTGATGTCTAAGAGTCAGTTGTGTACGGTTAAGTAGGTGGGTGGAATTAAATCTAAAATAGCTGTAGGTTGGGTTGAAGCATGAAACCCCTAGCGCAGCCATGCCAAAGGCTTTACGCCCGCATAGGTTACGCTTCCGCTTTTCTGGTATGCCGGAACGGCTTTACCCATCCTACAAATGATTGTGCCTTCCTACTTAGCTACATGAGCAAACTTTAGAAAATCGTTAAAGACATTTCTAATTTTCGCCATTCAACGTAGCCGTGACGATCGACAAAACAGAAGGATTACCCAGCAAGCTCTACTAGGACTCACCTAAAACCGCATCTGGATCAAGACCGCTTGCTCTCAACCGCTCACGCAAGCGCTCACGCTCTTGTATCAGTTGTGCCTCAGCCTGCTCCGCTCTTAAGCGCTCTTGCTCCGCTCTTAAGCGCTCCTGTTCCGCTGGTAGCAAGACCAGATTGCCGTCTGCATGATAAAAACGTAGCCACGAGCATGCTTCCACAGGCGGTTCCCGGCGCATACGACCGTCCCAAGTACCCAGCCACAAGCCCAATGTTTCACACCATAGCCAACCGCGATCGTCTGGCTGTAGTGGCTGATAGCGTTGATTGGTTAAATGCCAACCTTCAAACACGGTGGCATCAAAGGGATCAAAGATAAAGTAGTCAGCCGTCCGAAAGACCCGCTCATACAAGTCTTTTTTGACCGTGCGATCGACCGTCGCTGTACTGGGTGAAAGAAGTTCTACAATCACATCTGGATAGCGACCACCTTCTTGCCAAGTGACCCAACCTTGCCGTTCTCGGTTGCTGTCCACATCTAGTGCCACAAAGAAATCGGGCCCGCGGAAATCCCGATTCATTGCCTGATCCTGGCTGTAGTAGACAAACATATTGCCACCGACAAAGGAATCCGGTTGAGCGACTAACGCCGTCAACGCTGAATCGATCAGCACATTCATCGCAATGCGGTGGCGGTTGCTCTCCAACGGGACTCCATCGTCAAAAATCAAAGGGGCTGGGGGCATTGGATGCTCCCAGTCAGTCACAGACTGAGCTGTCGCTTGGGTGGTCGTGGCTTCTATAGACACGGCTTCTCCTGAAGAGAAAGGATGTGCGATCGAGTTAAGTCAATTTTAACTCAAGGATTTAATGCACTCCGGTTTCTAGGTGCAGATCACTGTATTTACCCACAGTAGTTTGATGTACCCAGTAAGAAACGCACCATTATTTGAGAAACGCACAATTTGAGAAACGCACAATTATATTGGTTGAGTGAACCAAACCATACTCTGTTGCGTCTAACAAGGGAAACTAGTGTAAAGGAGTTTAAAGACGTGGTAACTGACCAACAGCAGAAGACGAGCACACCTGAACGAAAAAAAACGGCGGCTCAGCGCTTGTGGTTTTTGCACTGGCTCATGGCAGCAGGTTACTTGGTGTTGTTTACAGGCGGCATTTACATGGCTGACCTACCTAGAGAAGTGTCCTATCGTGGTTCTCTCTACACGTTCCACAAAACGTTAGGCGTTCTTGTGATGAGTTTGCTTTTAGCCAGAATCTCGGTGCTTCTGGTCGTTGTTTTGCACAAGTATCGTCGCCGCTTGCCCAAAACAACGCCTCACTGGTGGCGGATGGCTGCCCTCCACGCCGCCTTATACACCTTTATGCTGCTGGTGCCGCTGAGTGGCTATCTGTTTTCTAACGCCTACGCTAAAGATGTCGTTATTTTTGGTACAAACATCGTGTTGCCGCCTTTGGTTGGTGCTGATAAAGCACTGGCAGAAATCGGTCGCAGCGCTCACTTTTGGTTGAGCTATACCTTCCTGGCATTTATTCTCTTGCATGGTTTGGATCAGCGAAAGTATCTGCGTGCTTTTCTACGCCGCTCCTACAAGGCGATCGCCAAAGCGACGACTTGACGCTCATCCCCCTGACAGCGCCAATAAAAACTTCAGCCTGGGGCTGGATATGATGCGCTGGGTGAAATTGCTGATCGATGATGTGACGGTTGCCGCCTTGCCTTAACCCAGCCAATTAGTGCTTGCAGCTTTTGTCGAGTCACTTCAACGTGGTACGCATCCATCTTGAGAAACCGTACTGTCTTGCAGGGGGAACACGATTGCAACAGCACTTTCACCAAATGACTTGAGCAAAAAGCTTAGAGATGCTATTTTTTAATAAAAGAATTAAACTTAATCAGTCCTAAGTGACTTGACCATTGCTGGTTTAGGGAGTGTCTCCGTTGGAGTTAAGGTATACTCAGTGGTTATACCGAACTACACGGTCGTCACACCGCTTCAAGTCACTAAAAAGCATCTCTAGTAGTTTTAGGATCTTGCTCAGTCCCCTCAATTCCTGAAAATCGTATGAGTATTATGCCGCAGAACCCCGCCCAGACTTATCGCAACGTCATGGAGTCGCTGGTTGTTGAAGAAGTTGACAGGCAGTTTCTGAAACTGTCCGCCAAAGTGAGCCGCTACGTCAACAAAGCCGAAGTCATTGCCTACGCATTAAACCGCTTACCCGCACTGTACGCAACCAGTGAAAAAGGGTGGGAGCAACAGGGCGATCGAGCGCGAAGAGAGTTGAACAGTCAGCTTGTTTCGGCAGTCCGTCAGGCGATCGCGGCCGTACAGCGAGACCCCCTCCGAGCGGTTGTGCCTCTGAAAATTGGTGCTGAGCAAGAGTCGCAGGTTGTCCTTGAAGAATTGAAGGCATTATTAGGACAAGGAGAGCTTTCCTGGCGTACGCTAGTGGATGCAGTTGAAAACGCTCTCATCCGTACAGCGCGTGGAGAAGTGACCTGGCGTAAACGAGGCAATGAAGCAGCCCAACGCAATGAGTGGCAAGACAGTCGGTACTACCTGTAAACGGTTGTTGATGGAGCGCCTTGAGGCGTTTGGTCAACGGCTATGCTGTGTCTCAAGCGCAATCTTGGTGCTAGTTTTTGGTTTGGGTACAGTTTCAAGTGGAAATGAACCCGCGATCGCGGCAGACTCAACGCCTACAGACCCAAACCCCAGCCTCACGCCTGACGCAGAACCGTTAGACCTGAGAGCGCTAGAGCCGGGAAACACTCCTACCTACGTAGTAACCGCAACTCGCATTTCCCTCACTCAGCTCAGTGTTCCAAGCCTCTGGTGGCTCCAAGAGCAAATTGCCAACGAAGATGCCTATGGCAGCAACTTCCTGGAGAATTGGTTGGCGTATCCCAAGAGCGGCAATCGTCCCGGTCGCGTTGATCTCGTGGTCAATCGCCAGTCTTGGAGCTTGCTTGACTATCTCGATCGCTATGCCTTTATCCATACATTTGGCAAAGCTGCTCGCGATTACGGCTATGACGTGCGGGTGTTTGATGGGCAAGCAACGCTGCTAGGTGCGTCTACCTGCGATTTCAGCACTATTAACATTGATGCCTTGCAAACGAGACAACTAGCCGGACGATCGATCGCCTTTGATCGCCCGGATGCCAGCCCTACGCTGTCTTTGCCGTCTCAACCTGTAGATACGATCGCCTGTAGCATTCTGCTCGATTCTTCAGGCAAGTCAGGGCTTAGAGGTGGCTCTAACCGACTGCTCCCTGGCGGAGGTGGTGCCAAAGGGCTTGGTACTGGTCAGCCGTAGCGCGATCGAGCGGTTTGAGAAATTCACTCGCCTGCCGAATCGCCGCCTCTGGCAAAAGCACAGAATCTTGACGCAGTGCTATGGGCAGATTAGCGGGCGGCATTCCTAGCACCGCTGGAGAGGCAGCGCGACTGAGGAGCGAGAGTTGACTGGCAATTTCCGAACGCCAACAAAAGCTGATCCAATCGGCAACCAGGGAGGACAACTCAGGTTTTGCGGCGGCTGGACGTACCCAGAGATCTGCCCACAGCGCTGTACCAGCTTTCGGCACGATGGTTGCGATCGTGGGGCTACGCTGTGCTGTGGACAAGATGTCCGTTGACCACCCAACGGCTACCCAGGTGTCGCCCAGCAGCAGTGGCTGTAGATACGCATCCGAGCTGTAAAGTTTGACCTGCTGATTGAGCGCCGTCAATGCGTCTCTAAGCTGCGGCACTGCATCTGGGTTGGGGGTGTTGTAGGATTGCCCTAGCTTCTTGAGGGTTAAGCCAATGACTTCACGCGGTTGATCAAGCAGAGAAATGCGTCCCCGCAAATCCGATCGCCACAAATCTGACCAGTCTGTGGGTGGCTGTAACCCTTTCTCTTTGAAGATGTCCTGGCGATAAGCAATGACGGTGCTACCCCAGCGATACGGCGCGCCCCAGACGCGAGGGGCGGTCGTCGCCGATGCTCGCGTCACCAATGCCTTCCATTCCTGCGGTAATTGTTCCCATCCCTGTAACTGCTTGGGATCGAGTGGCTGAAGCAACTCTTGTTCAATGGCTTTCTCTAGCCAATAATCCCCCAGCGTGACTAAATCAGGCACCGCCGTGCTGGAACGCTTGCCTACCAACGGCACCCAACCGAACCAGCCTGACGTATCTACTTGTCCCTGGCGCTTCCAGGTTTGCAGCAGCTCAAACAGACGCTGTAACTGCGGTTCGATCGCCAGATTCACCGCACCAGAGGGTAACGTTTGCCTCAAGTGCTTGCGAAACTCCCCCACAACTTGCGGTGGGATCGAGCCGTTCAGCACACGTAGGCTCAGGGTGAGGCGATTCTGCCCAGAACAGCCGCTCAAAAGCTGACCGAGCATCATGCCGATCGCGGCTGTAAGGAAAGAACGACGGTTTAGCGGCTGGGAGCGTGAAGCGGCTGTGGGGCTGGCGAGACGGCTCATAGATTACACTGTTTGCTTGCGTTCGACCCCAAAACCAACGAGGTCAATGACGGTGGGTGGCTCATTGGCTTCAGGGCGTTGATAGGTCACAATCGTACGAAGTCGTAGATCAGGGGCAACGAGCCGCATCTGATCGACCGCCACTGATCGCCGATAGTAGGTTGTCATTTCTAGCGTTTGGCGGGTGGGTTGATAGGTAAAACGTCCCGCGATCGCGCCCGCTTCTGAGTACCCTTCATCGCGCAGGTAAAAGCCCTGGATGGTATCTCCCAGCGGTTCTGCAAGCACCTGGGCAGCGATGGGCACTGGTGGAAGATCGGCTGACTTTGCGATTGTAATGTGGCGATCGGGCACAAACAGCGCTTTCAAGCTCATCGATACCTGCTCACCTGTTTCAGAACGGGTATCAAACGCGATCGCAAAACCAGGACATAGCGCCGCATCCTCTGCCAATTTTACTGCGTCAAGAGACCCTATTTGAAATGTAGAACTGGGTTGGGATGAGAGAATGGCTTGCTTTTCGGCGGCGGTGAGTGCATCAACGCGAAACTCAGTGTAGGATCGTTCAACCTCACCACGCAGGGTTGAATGGTACGTCCTTTCGGTCGTCCATTGACCTGTACACGTCGTAAAAAAATCTTGAATATTTAGCATTCCTCGTTGAGAACCTGACTGAATGAACTCTTTTTTAGACGCTTTTCTAGTAGAAATTGCTGTTGACTTTGCGTGATAATCGCGATCGAAGTTTCTGTCGATCGCTGCTTCTACTAACTATAGCAAGCCGCAATGAGTGGTGGAGCAGAAAAGTATCTGCAACGCCGTGATTCATAGCCAGGGTAATGCTTCAAAGCTGTTGTTTTGTCTGTGAAAGCGTTACGTGTAATGTCTCCACAGATGGCATCAATGCAATAAAAGCCAATGTATTGTTGATAACAGTTTTCAATACCGATCGTTCGGTGAGGCAAGAATGCAGCCGAACGGTGAGTTCATCCCTGTATGAGTAGTCAGCCATGCCGCTTGCAGCAAGCCGTCATTCCGTTACCGAAAGCGTAGAAATTCGTAGCTTTTTTACTGCTAGCGCTCGCTCAAAATTTACTCTAAAGGCGCTTGATTCCGGTCGATCGCATCGACTCTCAGGTACAAATGGCAGCCTCAAAGGTTAAATGATTCAGGAATAGTCTCGATAAATGCCATTCGCTATTTTAGGATGTTTATTAGCACGTTAGGTCAAATTGGGGCACTGAATGGATACACTGCAACAGCAGATTAATCTCATGAGTACAAAGATTGATGCGCTACATCAGCTTATAGAGCAACTCAGCCATAAATTGTCAAGCGTGGAGACTGAGTGTAAGTTTGGAGCTGATCAACTGCAACGCTCTGATAGCAATTTAAGCAACAGTTGTCGTTCTTACCAGACCTACGCCAGTCTTGATTTCAGTATGGAGCACAAAGACGTTCTGGCAGACCATGCGGGTATCGATTCGACCGAGCACAGGGGCGAAAAGCAGCTTGCACCCGAAGTGCAGGTACAGCGCTTGACGGCGCAGCTAACGGCTGCCTACAACCGGATTGCAGCCCTGGAGGAGCAATTGCTTTCCAGGCGGATTCACAGCTAGTCATCGTGTCAAAGGGGCGGGTGGCTGATCTGTTGCTGTTGCTCAGCTAGAGCCTCGATCGCCGTTAGCAAGTCAGCCTGACTCCAGTTTTGGTACAGGTGAGCAGCGATCGCGCAGCCTCCCGCGCCCACCCCTTCTTTGACAAAGCCCTGTTCATACGCCTGTAGCTGTTTGTAGCGTGATGAAGCAAAGCTAAGCTGAGTGGCAATAAGCGGCACATCGCCCACCAGGTTTGCCAAGCCAACCGTATCCCCAGTGCTATCCTCTGCAACCCAGCGTGTGGTGCCAACCACGATTTGCTCTGGTTGCCAGACCAGGTTGTGCGCTTGCGCGATCGCCCGTAACAGCGCATAGACTGCCAGCATTTGGGTGCCGCCTGCTAATAAAACGCCACACGTGCGACTTGCCGCGATCGCCATAGCAGCGACCACAATCTGCATGGGATCGCCTACAGCGGCAACAATGGCAAGGGGACATAGATGGTTTGACTGGTTGCTTTGAAGTAAGGTATCCAGGCTGGATGTCCATAGCCCCGATCGCTGTAGGCCTTCCTGTACAAGCGCCCATTTCTGGCTATGGTTGCAGATCGCGTGGCTGCTGTTAACCTTGCCCGCTGCGGCGATTCCCAAGCCTGTCAGGACTGCCAAGGCTGTCGTGGTGCCGCCGACCACGCATTCGCCCAGGATGACGAAGCCCGCCTCTGCTGCCAGCTTTGCACCCCAATACAAGCCCTGTTGCAGCAAATGTTCAACCGTTGATACCGTCATCGCCTCCCCCCGGCTCAAGCAGTTGGCTGGGGCACCGCGCAAGTCGATCGCAGGCACCGTTGGCTCAATGGGCAAACCAGCATTGAAGAGATAGAGCGGCATCTGCTGCGCTGCCACGATCGCGCGGGAAATCAGCACCGGTGACGCACCCACATCCAGGGGTGGTAAAGGATAACTGGGGCAAGCTTGGGGACCATCATATAAAAACTCAGCATCCGCGATCGCCGTGTACTGGCGATCGGCTGGCGTTGCGCCTGCGGCTGAAATTCCTGGTAGAAGTCCCGTCTCTGTAAACCCCAACACACAGGCAAAAAGCGGTCGCTGCCCTTGATGCCGCTGTAACCATCGCTCTCCCTGCTCCAACTGAGTATAGACTCGGTTCAACGGCGATCGCTCGGTTGTCACCACAGGCTGCACATCCTCATCCCTTCCCCCTACTCATAGTCCATCAACACCTGTACCCACTTGGGTGGTCTAGGAATAGGATCGCCCAGGCGGTCTAACAGCAACCACGCCACGAGATGAACGACGAACACGTAAACAACATTGTTGAGCAGAATCATGATGATGATCGCGGCTTGCACTAGCTCTAAACTTGGCTGAAACAAAAAGCCCAGCTTGATGAACAGCCACTCCAGCAAGTCTGTTGTTTGAGAGGTGGCATAGAGCCAGAGATCGTCGCCCAGCAGCAGCGAAACCAGCCAAATGCGAAAGAAAAACCCGATCGTTCCCAGAAGGCTACCAATGCCGATGGATACGCCCCATGACGCACCTCGCCGCCAGAGTACACCAAACAAAACACCCATTAACCCATAGGGCATCACAAAGAGAATGCTGCGTGCAGGTCCCATCAGTACACTCAGAAGCAGCCCAGACACTAAGGCACTCATCCAGGCAGCACGACTACCCCAGCGTAAGTAGGTTAGCGCGATCGGAATCGAGAAAAAGAGCCGGAGTAAGGGACCGATCGGAAAGTAGTAGTTCACCAAAAAGACGAGACTGGCAGCACTTGCTAGAAAGGCTGTCTCTACCATCATGAGAGGCAGCGCCGGATCTACCGTTCGTGGTGTGCGAGGACGATGTTGCCCAAAGATCTTGTCCTGTAAGCGATCGTGCTCATCCGATGGAGCCGTCGGACGCGTCAACTCAGCCTCAGCTTCAAGCCAGGATGGGTCGTCTGAAGCGGCATCCTGACTGACGGTAGCTGGATCGAAGGAGCTGTCAGCACGTTCGGATGGATTGTCTTGGGGTGGATTGGCTTCAGAAGAATCAGTCATGCAGCCTTGGAGAATACAGCAAATCGAAAACGTGGCAGCTTTACTCTAAATCTAAAACCACGATCGTGTCTTACGGAAGCGTTGCCTTTGGACTCAAGATCCCTAAGCTCAAGCAACACAGGTTGCTTGATCCACCGGCTTCTAGCCTCATTACGCCTGTTCCAGCTCGCCTTGAACAACCAGCACTGAGCAGTGAGCATGATGAACAGCATAGTTACTCACGCTGCCCAGTAGGGCTTCCGATAAGCCCTTACGTCCTCGCCGCCCAACCACAATCAAATCCGCTCCCCACGTTTGGGCTGCTGCACAAAGGAGCGCTTCAATATCACCCATTTCGAGCGTTGTCTCTGCCTGTAATCCTGCCTGATGCGCTACGTCAACATGTCGCGCAAGCAAAGCCTCGATCGCCACTCTGCGGGACTCAAGGTTGACTTGCTGTGCTTGATAGGTACTACTCATCATCTCTGGCGAAAACAACCCTACCTCTGACGGAAGCGTGGTTGGCTGAACCAGCGAAGCGTCACCCATACCGCTAAACAACAGCAGACGTGCCTGAGTAGTCTGGGCTAAGGCGACTGCTTGAGCAAAAACGGCTTTGTTCAAGTCGGAGTCGTCAAGTGCAACCACAATTTTATGAAAACTCATGATCCTCGCTCCATGCGATCATAGGTCCATCTTACGAGCGTTTGTGAAGATGTGGGATCAGAGTGCGATCGCATTCAATAGTTTAAATCGTTTACAGAGCTAGGACGAGGCTGTACTTGCCCGTAATGTTTCCAGACGACGACCAAGGCTCATCAACAGTAACCGTAAGCTCCGGGGGTGCAGAATGACCCACAGGTTCATGCTCAGGCAAACCCCGCCCAGCGACAGCAACACAAAGGTTGGCAACATGACGACACCAACCATAAACCAGGTCAGCACATGGAGAACCATCAAAAGGGCAAAGACGCTTCCTGCTCCTGATGCCTGCCAAACCTGGTTTACAGGACGCTTTAGCCCAACGAGGACGATCGCACACAAGGTTGAGAGCACGTTGGCGGGTACCAAAGCGGCACAGATAGCGACGCAATGGCTGTGGGAAAACTCAAGCAGATGGCTGAAATCAAACATTAGCTCACTGAATTTAGTGCAGTAAGGCGAGATGTCTTGCTCGCTCCACGTTCACTATTTGTAACTCAGATAGGAGTGAGTCCCGAAAAAACTACAGAAAACTCAAGCTTTGTCTCACCAATCACGAACGGAGGTTACAGTCTGTAAGCCCACACGCATGAGACTGCCGCTCCTTGCGCAACGCAAGCCGCTTGCCTGAATCAGTCGATCGCGGCTTCTCCCTGCTCGTAGAATTCACGAGCGTAATCTGTCCACGCGCCCTGCCCCCAGTAGCGGAAGCAGCTTGTTTGCAGCAGCAGGTTGTACAGCAGCGCTTTGCGATAGCGAGGGGTTTGCGTGGTTAGTGTTTGCCCTGGCTCTGATGGCGTTTGCACGAGTGGATCGAAGGTTTGGTGGAAATGAGCGCTGAGTTGGTTCATGGGTGTTAGCACGTTGTCGTAGTCTTTCACCCAGCTACGATCGTTCGTCCAGGAGGAGCCTTCCATGTGGAAGTTGGGATTTTCTTGCTTGATGGCTGCGATCGCCCCTTCTACCGCGTCTGGTGTCGTATTTTCGGGTGAGACACGCTGCCAGATCTGGTGCTGCGCGATCGCCTGGCAGGTGGGGAAGTCCTCCGCTTTCACGCCTGCGGCTTCCAGTAGTTCCAAATACTCCGTCCCGTTGACACCCACAACGCCAGCTTTGCCGCCGTTCTCTGCCATCTGATACCAGGCTTGCTTGAAGGCAGGCGGAAACTCATTCATCATCACGCCGCCGTTTTCGCCATCGCCAATTTGTGACACGATCGGGGGCATTGAGATGCCGTTGAGCGATCGGCGCGACAGCGTTTTTGCTTCGTAATAGGGCTGCATTTGAGCCACCAGCTTGGTATCTGACCCCTGAGTTTTAATGAGCACCGTGATGCTGACCGTTTCGCCATGTGAATTGCGGGCGATGAGTTGGTGGGGCAAATGTCGATCGTGCAGCGGTTCTCCCTGGAGCGTTTCGACGGAATGTTCCTGCACCAGCAGCCAGCGGTAGCCGCATTCTTTCAGCGCTTTGACGAAGGCATAGAGCGTATCGGGCTGGTTCGGCAGATGCATCTCTGGCGGCGAAAAGCCTTTCACTCGCGACAGTGCCTCCCAGCCAAATACTGCTGCAAAGTAGTGCTGCCATGCCTGAATATGCAGCTTGATATCGGGGATCGGTGTAGAAGGCACGACCGAATGGCTCCACATCGTTCCCAACCACTCGACATAGGGCTGATAGGTGGGATCACAGGTAAGACGTTTCAGGCTGTCCAGCACGTCGCTGCGTCCCATTTGCCGCAGTCCCCACAGCAGATTACCTGAATAGTCCAGCATGACGCGCGGATTACAGCCATTCGCCACTAATTCGGGGATAAAGTCGCCCATGCGGGAATAGCACCAGGCAAAGGCTCCTGCGTTGTGGTTGTCCCCCTCACCAGAATGCTCAAACATATATTGCAAATGACCGATCGGCGCTCCATGCCAGCCAGCGGGAACGGTCGGTTGGTGCATGTGGAGAGCGATCGCAAACGTTGCCGTCAGATCGTCTAACCGCAGATTGGTCGTGGGCAAAAAGACTGAACGATTTTCGCTGGTTACTGCCTGCAAATCGGCTTCCCAGCCTGAAATGTTGGGCAAATCATCAATCAATTCGGGCATCGGCGCAGGATTGGCGGTCAGCGTGGAGGAAACCATAGAAAGCCTTGATTAAGTTAACTCGCGATCCCGACATCTCACACTACCGCACATTCAGGTTAGCCAAACTCCGTTGGAGGGCAGGAGTCAGGAGTTAACGTTGTTGCCTGCACAAGCGCAGCCGGAGACAATAACATTAGAAGCGATCAGCGTTTAGGAAAGTATGTAGGGTTGAATGAGTTTTACCCAACGTTGATAGGCGCTGCCATTTAGATGAATGCCATCGATCGTGTACTTCGTATCTAGCTGCTGATGAGCATCCAAAAAATGGGAATGCAAGTCGATGTAGGGATAGGAAAATTCATTGGCTAAGTACTGGAGTTGTTCGTTTAAGGCTCGAATATCGTTGTTACTAGCAGAGCCTAGAAACATGCCTCGATTGACGGGTAAAACGCTTTGGATGAAGACATTTGTTTGTGGCGATCGCGCACGAATTTGAGTGAGAATTTCTTTGTATGACTGGCTCACTTCAACGGGAGATCGTCCCAGATTAGACAGATCATTCACACCAATCATCAAGAATATCTTTTGCGGTTGTGGTGTGATGATGGACTCTAAGCGATCGAGAACGCCGATCGTTGTGTCGCTAGAAATACCACGATTGCGGATGGCTGGATTCGCCAGTAGCTCAGACCA
>JACMKO010000286.1 GCA_014380065.1 Leptolyngbya sp. ES-bin-22
GAGGAATTTGTTTCATGTCACGGCTCTTCCGCATCATCATCCTTGCTGGGTATTTCAGTACTCTTTCGCTACTGACGATCGCACCCGCGTCAAAAGCTGGTTTGTTCAACAGTGCCGTTGATCAACTGCCAACAGAAGAGCGAGTCACATTGAGAAACGGTCAACCGATCGTGACTGGAGGCAATGGCAAATATACAGCAAAAGTATTAATCTCAACGTCAGCCGATACTGTTTGGTCAGTGCTCACAGACTACAGCAACACTCCAAAGTTCATCCCAAATGTTGTGTCGAGCAAAGTCATTATGGTGAACGGCAATCGGAAAGTGGTTGAGCAGGTTGATGTGCGCCAAGTGTTTTTTGTCACGGCTCGATCGCGGATTCGTTCAGCTATTACGGAAACGGCAAAAACTCGGATTGATTTTCAAGCGATTGAGGGCGATCTAAAAAGCCTGAAGGGCTATTGGATCTTGGAACCCATTGCTCCTTATCGAGGTGCAAAAGCAAGTCAAATGCTCATTACACAAGTAGTCGAAGTGCAGCCTAAAGCGGGCACACCATCGGATATTTTCTACAACGTCTTCAAGGATTCTTTAGGTAAATTGATGAGCGCTATTAAAAAAGAAACGGAACGACGTAGCTAAGCAATAGAGGTAGCCCTTCAAAAGCAAGCGGTCAACAATGGCTATTGTGTGTGAGTCTGCGGGCAGGGCATCTACGACCACGACGAATGCATCAGGAGTCACTGCAAAGAAAATCTGATGCTCACAATGAACCCGCACGTCTACTGGAAGATGCCAAACATTTGGAAAAGCTGAGGAGCGCATCGTACGTGCGATCGCCGATGGCAAAGTGACCGCTCAAGAGATGCAAACCATCAAAGCAATCATCTGGTCAAATAGCAAAGTCAGCGCTGAAGAACTGGATTTAGTTCGGGAACTCATTCATGAGAAAGTAGCTAAGGGAGAGCTTGTCTAAGATTGGACGTAACGAAGCATATTGTCATGTAGCGACACAACTTTCAATGTGCAGACATGCTGCTTAATGAGGTCACACGGTCTTTGATCAAGCAAACTGCCCCAAATTTACTGCACTGAAGTATTATGGTGCGGAAGTACTAAGCAGATGGGCATCAGCACGTAAAGTGCCAATGTAAGGAGTCAGCGTTTATAGAGACATCATCTGTAACGTCTCTGTAAAAAGTCTGATCCTGCCTTCTGATTCCTGCATGTTCAGCCCAAATTTGCACGACTTCGATCGCTGGATTCGATTAACTACCCGCGAAACAATGCTTATCAGGATTGTGTTCCTATCGCTCGTGTTAGCTGTCGTTACTGGCTGCGACCGATCGCCCACTTCACCGCCAGCAATCAACTCAACTCGAAGCACGAGCTTTAACGCGCCTCAAGCGACGATCGCGCCAACAGCGAAAGCTCAGCGCTTAGAGCCCGGTGTAACACCAGCGGTACGAGGGTTCAACGATGGTTATGGAGACGCGACTGTAACCGATCCGCGCAATCCCGATCGGTGGCTCCCAGAGTTAGGCTTTACAGCCGCCGACCAGCAAATCTACCGACAAGAATA
>JACMKO010000287.1 GCA_014380065.1 Leptolyngbya sp. ES-bin-22
AGTGATGCGTTTAAGCAGCGCCTCAAAGTTTAATGACTGCTGAAGTTGCAGCGTGCGATCCTGTACCTGTTGCTCTAACTCGGTGTTCAGGGTTTGCACTTGCTGGTAGAGCGCCGCTTGCTGAATGGCGATCGCCAGTTGATCGGCTAATGCCTGGGCAAGTTCTACTTGTTCTTCTTGCCAATGCGTAATCTTTTGGCTCGAAAGTAAGCTAAAGCTACCCCAAAGTGTGTCGCCGACAATCACAGGTACCAATAGCCATGCTCCTGGTAGCCGTTGCGCTAGACGTTGGTTGATGTCATCGTCGATAGCCGCAACATCCACGATCTGGACGATCTCCCGGCGCTTCAGTTGGGCTGCAAACGGATTCCCGACATCGGGAATTTCTAGCCCCAGATCATTGGGTAGGTCGGCTTTCTGCTTGTAAATGGCAACATGTCGCCAACACCCCAGCTCTGGCAGATACTGCACAACCGCAGCTTGATCAATATCCAAGAGTTGAGCAATTTCAGTGGCTGCAGTGGTCAGAATGGTGTGTAAATCCAGAGACTGACGAATGGTTCGCACGACTCGACTGATCGCCTGCTCTCGTTCGGCGCGCTGCCAGAGTGCAATCTCTGCCTGTTTACGATCGGTGACATCCACATCCACTCCCAACATGCGCACGGGTATACCCACGTCATCCCGCAGCACATTACCTTTGCCAACGGCCCAGCGAATGCTGCCATCGGGCTTCACAAAGCGGAACTCAAGATCATAAGGGGTATCCTGCTCGACGCTGCGAGTCATGGCGTTGACCACTCGTTCGCGATCGTCGGGGTAGATCATCGCCATCACGGTTTCAAGCTTGCCATTGAAGGTGCCTGGCTGTATGCCCATCAGCCGTTCTAGACTTTCAGACCAAATAATTTCGTTAGTCGTAATGTTCCAGTCCCAACTGCCCATACGAGCCGCTTCAAAGGCAAGTCGGGAACGTTCTTCGCTCTCGCGCAGAGCATCTTCCGCTTGTTTGCGATCGGTAATATCGCGCACTAGCAGCAGCACTTCATCCGCTCGATACGGCACGACTCTGACTTCCTCGGTCTGAGGTGCGCCAACCACCGAAATCGTTTGCTCGTAAAATTGGATTGCCTTTGTTTCAAGTGCTGTGCTGATAGCATCCATGCGTCGCTGTGCCAACTCATGCGGCAAACTGTCATAGACATGCGTCCCAACAAAGTCGCCTGTATCACTAATCACTTTGAAAGTCTTAGTGGCAAGGAATTCTAGATAGATGCCATGCTTGTCTGCCCGCATAATCAAATCGGGCAGCGCGCTAATCAACGCACTCTTGCGAGCTTCGCTCTCACGCAGAGCATCTTCCGCTTGTTTGCGATCGCTAATATCGAGATGCATGCCATCCACGATCAGCTCTCCGCGTTTGCCCCGGCAAAACCGAGCATAATCTTTGACCCACACCGCCTTGCCAGAGACAGTCACAAGGCGATACTCTAAAGCATTCGCTTCCAGGGTGGCTGCGGCAGCTTCCAGCGCCTCAAAAAAGCGTGCCCGATCGTCAGGATAGATGAGTTCAAGTACGCGTTCTGGATGAGCCATTAACGCCTGTGGCTCATAGCCCAAAAGTGTGCGGTAATTCTCACTGAGGAAGAGGCTAGAGAGATTACCGTCTGGACTGTACACCGCCCGATAAATTGCGCCGGGGAGATTGGTTGCGATCGCACCGACAAGCTGTTCTTGCTGCCTCGCTTCGAGTTGAATTGCCACGCCTAGCTGCATCGCGGTCAGTTGCAGGCATTGCACCTCTAAAGGGTGCCACACTCGAGTGCTTTGGCAGTGATGGGCAATCAGAAACCCCCAGATATCGCTCTGCGCTAAAATCGGCACGACCAAATTTGCCCGTACCTGCAACCGGGTCAATAAGGCTGTGTAGCCGTTCATCTCCCTGGATGCCACATCTTCGATCGCGCTAAAGTACCCCTTGCGATACTGCTCTACCCGCGCAACATCAAAGCAGGGGTCATCAATCACCTGTCCTAGTAGTGGCATCCATTCAGTGCTGACGGCTTCCACAGCCACGATGCCAGCCCCATTGGGGAGGAAGCGATAAAGCAGCACGCGATCGCTGTGAAGCAGCTCTCTAGTTGCGTCTAATGCCGTCTGCAAGATGGTTTCCAACGCCACAGCTTGCTGAATTTGGAGCGCGATCGCCGCAACGCCCTCCAAGATTTGAGCAGGGGTCACAACTGATAAGGCAGGGTGCTTGGCAGTCATCTTAACCTGGAGAAAGGGACAGCGATCGCTCGCACAGCAATCATTTTTCTTATCGTAAAACTCTACAGAATGGGTTGGGCTGCAACAAGTTTTCTAACTTTAATCGGGGTTATAAATTAGCGGTTAGCCTGCTTAGGAACGTGAATTAAATCATCTGTAGATCTGACACCCTGTAGGAGCATGGCACTGCCTTGCCCCGACGCGCGAAATTCGATCTTATTTAATCTGTGTTCCTTAGACAGTTGACGTTCAACCTGGTTGGCAAGCTATTTTGAATGACAACGATCGAGCAACAGAGTACCAATGCACATGGGACACGCCATCAACAGCTTGCCCAGTTTCCCTACTAGAATAGACGTTTTAGGGGATTCCTGAGAACGGCTGGTTTTGCCGCTAAGTCTGCTGTTAACCTGGCATCAAATGATCGCGCCTCGCTCGGCTCCACTCTGCTTTCGTCTCTGGCTTAATTCTCCACCCGCATGAATGACATTCTGAGCAGTTTTTTTGTCACAGGACCGTTTATTCCGCATGGTCACTGTTACCTCTGGAAGCCGAGCCTGGTGTGGCTCCATCTAGTGTCAGACAGCCTGATTGCCCTCGCGTACTATTCCATCCCCCTGACGCTATTTTACTTTGTTCGCAAACGTCAAGACCTACCCTTTTCCTGGATCTTTTTGCTTTTTGCGACCTTCATTGTGTCCTGTGGTACCACCCACATCTTGGAGATTTGGACACTCTGGTACCCCACTTACTGGTTGTCTGGTGGCGTTAAGGCAATAACGGCGATCGTCTCCTTACTCACGGCTTATATGCTGGTGCCTCTGGTGCCTCAAGCCCTGGCACTCCCCAGCCCTGCACAACTGGAGCAGGCAAACCAGGCGCTTCAGACGCAAATACAACGGCGATCGCACATTGAAACGGAACTGCGACAGGCTCAAAACCAGCTTGAACAGCGCGTGCAGGAACGTACCGCTGCCCTCATACATGCCAATGAGCAACTGCAACATGAAATTAGCGATCGCAAGGCGATCGAAGCTGAGCTGCGCAAGCGTGAGGAACGGTTCAGCACACTGTTCAACGGCATGGAAGACTGGGTGTTGGTCTACCATTTAACACCCGACCATCAGCCAGGACAACTCATTGAGGTCAATGAACAGGCGTGTCAGCGGCTGGGCTACACCCGTCAGGAATTGCTAACCATGTCGGTTGTGGATCTGATTGCGCCCTCAAACCACTCGTCTCAAAGCAGCATTGAGCGGCTGTTGGTGGAAAACCATATTGTCGTGGAATCGGTGCATCGAACTAAAACCGATCAACAAATGCCCGTTGAAGTGAGTGCTACCATGTTTACCTTGAACGGGTTGCCAACGGTGCAGGCAATTTGTCGTGATATTACAGAACGCAAACAGACAGAAGTGGCGATCGCGTCTCTCAACCGGGATTTGCAGAACCGGGTAGACGAGCTGCAAACCTTGTTTGAGGTGATCCCGGTTGGCATTGCGATGAGCAATGACCTGGAGTTTCAGCAGATTCGCACCAATCCTGAGTTTGCCCGGATTTTGGGCACGGCTCCTGAGAGCAATGCATCCTGGACACCGCCGCCTGGAAGTACGGCTCCCACCTACAAAATTTTTCAGCACGGTCAAGAACTGACTCCAGCGGAAACACCGATTCGCTACGCGGGTTTGCATGGCATCAGCTTAAAGGGTGTAGAGATTGACATTCTGCGCGGTGATGGCACGCTTTTTAACCTCTATGGCTATGCGTCTCCGTTGCGCAATGAGCAAGGTCAGCCCAGAGGTTCGGTGGGTGCATTTTTAGATATTACCGATCGCAAGCGCACTGAGGCTGAGCGCGAGCAACTATTGGAGCGCGAACGGATTGCCCGTGAACAAGCAGAAGCCGCGAACCGGATTAAGGACGAATTCTTAGCGGTGCTTTCCCATGAGCTACGAACGCCGCTCAACCCGATCATTGGCTGGATACAACTGCTCCGCAAGGGCACGCTGGATCAACCGACGACCGCGATCGCGCTAGAGACGATCGAGCGCAATGCCAAGCTGCAAACGCAACTTATTGAGGACTTGCTCGATATTTCGCGCATTTTACAAGGCAAGCTAGCGCTCAAACTGGATGCGGTTGATCTCGCAGCCACCATTGAAGCGGCTAAAGAAACCGTCCGGTTAGCAGCCGAATCGAAGTCGATCGCCATTCAAACGGAGCTAGAGCCAACGGCACGATCGCTGCTGGGTGATGCGAACCGCTTACAGCAAGTGATCTGGAACCTACTCTCGAATGCGGTGAAGTTTACGCCGCCTGAAGGACAGGTACACATCGCGTTAGCGTACAGCGCGACCGAGGCGCAAATTACAGTGCAGGATACGGGTAAAGGCATTGCCCCTGCATTTCTTCCCTTTGTGTTTGAGACTTTTCGGCAAGCAGATGGCACCATCACCCGCACGTTTGGTGGGTTAGGTCTGGGGTTGGCGATCGTGCGGCAGATTGTGGAACTGCATGGCGGCACTGTCCTTGCCGAAAGTGCCGGTGAAGGCCTAGGCGCAACGTTTAGCGTCCGGTTACCCTTGCGGGCAACAGCGCTGCCTATGAGCCAAAGTTGCGAGTTAGTCGATCAGCCGTTGAGCTTGCAAGCAGTACGCGTTCTGGTTGTCGATGATGAGACGGATACGCGGGAGTTGCTGACCTTCATTCTGGAGCAAGCTGGCGCAAAGGTCACTGCCGTCTCATCGGCCGCCGCCGCCCTAGCCGCCTTGCTTGAGACAATGCCTGATGTTGTACTGAGTGACATTGGGATGGCAGAGATGAATGGCTACAGCTTGATGCGTCAGATCCGCTCGCTTAGACCAGAACAGAGCGGACACATCCCAGCCATTGCGCTGACGGCGTATGCAGGTGAGTATAACCAGAGACAGGCAATAGTAGCAGGGTTTCAACAGCATCTCTCAAAACCCGTGGAGCCAGAAGCCTTGGTGAAGGCGATCGCTCAGTTGCTCAGGCAACGATAGGCGCGTCCGCAAGCTCTGCTTTACATCTGAAGCCCATGCCATCGCAGAGATGGCGATCGCACGCTGCTGGCAGGCGATCCACACCTGGTTCCGTGCGACCAGAAGCGCTTCGAGCTACAACCCTTGTCCTAAAGCACTGCCTAAGCCCTGAAACATGATCCAGGAAAGGAAGAAATTAAAAGTAAAAATGGCCAGCAGCGAGGTCACAACGGCGGCGGTGGTAGATTGTCCTACACCCTTCGCACCACCCGTTGTTGTCAGTCCCCAACTAGAGCCGATGATGGCAATTAAAGCACCAAAAAAAACGGCTTTGATCGGTGCACCGCAGAGATCCCAAACGCTCAAAAAGTTACGGGCAGAATCGATAAACACCTTCTGGGGAATGTTGTAAAGAGTACTGGCGATCATCATGCCGCCAATCATGCCAGTCAGCAACGAGAGCACTGTGAGGATGGGCAGCATCAAGCAGCAGGCAATGACTCTAGGAATGACCAGGTAGTCGATCGGATCGGTCTTCAGCATGTAAAGCGCATCAATCTGCTCGGTCACGCGCATGGTGCCAAGTTCGGCGGCAAACGCCGACCCTACCCGCCCTGCCAAGATGACAGCCGTCAGCACAGGAGCCATTTCCCGCGTGAGCGAGATCGCCAGCACACCACCGACAGCGCTACTCGCACCAAAGTTAATAAATTCTCTTGATACCTGAATCGTAAAGACCATCCCGATGAAGGTAGAAGTCACCAGAGCGATCAGTAGCGATTCTGGTCCAACGGCTGCCATCTGCTCAAGGGTATTGCGGCGGTGAATTTTGCCTGACAGCAAATGCACCATCACTTGCCCACCTAGAAGCACAGCAGCCAGCAAACGCTGACCCCACACCTGCAAGCCAGTAGTAAACGGCTTTTCACTCACGAGAACACAACTGAAACAATAACCTTAGCAAGAATAGCGGATCACTGTGAGGTCGTCAGCAAAAAGCGGTCGGGATTGTACAGCCATAGACAGATTGGTTAGGACGGGGTGCAGGGGTGGAACCCCTGGCTGGGGGCAACGCCCCCACACCTCCTTTGATCCCAATATCCTAACTTTTGTGGCGATAGCCATAGCTTGCGGTTGAGGCGTGTCGTCATCTTGACTAATACACCCTACTTCCCGTGCCCAAAGCGCAGAGCTAGGGGTTCCGCACGCTTTGGGTTACCAGCACTTCTACAACCAACAACAACCAAACATCTGTCCTGCTTTTCTTAAAATTGTTCACAGAGCTTCAACAAGATATTTAAGCTTGATTTAAGATTTCTCACATCCCCGGTTGTTCGAGACGATCGCTCCTATGGTGGAGTTGGATTCGCATCACTTGAAACCGCCCAATTGGAGCGTATCAACTCTATGCTCATGTCACCCGCCTTTGTCCGTTCTCTCTTGCTCACCAGCACGTTTAGCTTTATGGTACCGATCGTGCTCATCGGCATTGCACTAGCAGTACTGTCAGCGATCGAGCAAATTCCAGGCGTAGCCGCGATCGCGCAAGCAGGAGCCGGAAAACTGTTACAGTTTCTGGCAGTCTTTGGGAGCGGCGATTCCTTTCAGGGCGTTTTGGTCATTGGTTTAACGTGCGGGTTAGTTGGTGCCCTCTTCGATATCTACGCCTTTCGTCGCCACCCGCACTTACGCGATAGTTGATGTACCGCGATCTGATTCGTCAAAACTGGCTCAAGCAATTAAAAATTCAACCCTGAAAGCGATTTCATAGTAGGCTGAGCGCTTAAGTAGAGGCAACTGTCGGTCACTCTACGGAAATACTGGATTCATGAGAAGGTTCTGCTGTCTCACTGGTCAGTAATTCTGATCCTTCATCGCTGTCCGGCATGACAAGAATCGATAGCTGTAATGACAAGTTAGCGGCAGCAGCGGCTGAAATTAGCCCTGGTGGCAGCGATAAACCGCCTTGGTCTTCATTCACTATCGTGCTGACAAATAAATCAGCCTTGCATTGCGTGCGATCGAGGGATGCAAGTGCAGGTGCTAACTTTGTGATGAGTGCCGACACTTGCAGCCAGTACTGATTAATTACCATCTCTGGGCGATCGCTCTCATACTTAACAAGATTCAACAACCAAACATCAATGGGTTGAACCCGTCGCTTTGCTATCTGTTCACCTTTACGAGCAGTCCAGGTTGGGGAAAGACCTAAACAGTAATTTAGTTCTTGCGAAGGCGGAAGATGACCAGATAGCCTTAGAGCGATGTCAACTGTACTCATAAAAATGGCACTCAGAATCTACCTTAGTCAATCATAAGTCAAGGAACTCATCAGCCAAGAGCAGCAGTTCAGCGCGGGTGAAATTGTCAGCACCACCTCGACCTTCTGAGCGCTTAACGGCTTCAATGTAACTACCAAACTCCCGTCGCTGGAGCGGTGTCATGCCTTTTTCACGCGCGACAGACTCAACGACCTGACGATCGCGTCGGTTAGCCTCTCGTCCCCGCTCCATCAAT